>NZ_JABKBZ010000212.1:0-1166 GCF_013166635.1 Lentimicrobium sp. S6
AGCTGACCGTTAATTCCGAAGGAATAAAGATTTCTGTTTCCGTGGTATCCACACAGCCTCTTTCATCGGTAGCGATGAGAGAAACCGGATAGTTTAAGTCTACCGCAGGGAAGATATATTGAGGATCCTGCTCGGCAGTCACAAAGCCATCGATGCTCCATAATACATCACTGATTCCAATGTTTTCGATATGATAGGAGGAGTCTACAAAATAAACCAAACCACTACTACAAGAAGTATCGCTATAGCTAAAGTGAGCCACCGGATTGTCATAAACATTCACCGTATGCTGAATACTGTCTCTACATCCCCAGGCATCAGTTACTACGAGTTGAGAAGTGAAAGTTCCACTAGTAGCAAAAATATGTTCTGGATTCTGAACAGAAGCCACATCACTATCACCAAAGGTCCAATCCCAGCTCACTAAATCATAGGCATTGGGACTAGAAAGATCGGTATACTGAGTAGGTAATCCTAAACAAGCGGTATCGAAGGTGAAGTCCACCACCGGAGCTCCATAAACAGGAACCATATTCTGTAGCTGATTTTGACAGCCATTGGTATCTGTAATTTGAAGGACTACGGTGTAATTTCCAGGACTAATATAAAGATGACTAGGGTCGCTGATGACTTCCATATTGCCATCCCCTAAATTATAATTCCAAAGCGCAGTAGCACCCATATTAATCAGTTCACTGTCCATAAAGTGAGTGCTATCGCCCACACAAACCGTGTCAAAGCTAAATCCGATTTGAGGAAGGTCGAAGACCACCACCTCTTGAGTAATGACTGAATTACAACCCGCCGAGTTGTTTACGCTCAGGCTTACCTGATATACTCCAGCTGCAGCAAAAGCATGTATCGGATTCTGGAAGTTACTAAACTCACCATCGCCAAAGTCCCATTGCCATCCTTGAACCAATCCGCTTTCTGTAGTGCTCTCGTCCACAAAGTTGAAAGAGTGATACACACAAGGACTGCCATCGCCAGCCGGGCTAAAGCTAAAGTCCGCAACAGGAGCACCAGTAACCTCAATGGTCTCCACCAAACTATCGCTACAACCATCGGTGGTGGTAATGATCAAAGTGACTTCATAGGTGATATCTCCAGTTTCAGCATAGATGTGATAAGGATGCTGCTCAGTGCTAAAATTACCATCCCCAAAA
>NZ_JABKBZ010000213.1:0-1166 GCF_013166635.1 Lentimicrobium sp. S6
AGCTGACCGTTAATTCCGAAGGAATAAAGATTTCTGTTTCCGTGGTATCCACACAGCCTCTTTCATCGGTAGCGATGAGAGAAACCGGATAGTTTAAGTCTACCGCAGGGAAGATATATTGAGGATCTTGCTCGGCAGTCACAAAGCCATCGATGCTCCATAATACATCACTGATTCCAATGTTTTCGATATGATAGGAGGAGTCTACAAAATAAACCAAACCACTACTACAAGAAGTATCGCTATAGCTAAAATGTGCCACCGGATTGTCATAAACATTCACCGTATGCTGAATGCTGTCTCTACATCCCCAAGCATCAACTACCACCAGTTGAGAAGTGAAAGTTCCACTGTTTTCAAAGATATGAGATGGGTTCTGAACAGCAGCAGATTCGCTGTCACCAAAGGTCCAATCCCAGCTCACTAAATCATAGGCATTTGGACTAGAAAGGTCGGTATATTGAGTAGGGAGTCCTAAACAAGCGGTATCAAAAGTAAATTCTACAACCGGAGCGCCATAAACAGGAACCATATTCTGCACCTGATTCTGACAACCATTGGTATCTGTAATCTGAAGGACTACAGTGTAATTTCCTGGGCTGATATACAAGTGATTTGGATCGCTGATGGCATCCATATTGCCGTCGCCATAGTTATAATCCCAAAGGGCAGTAGCGCCAACATTTACTATTTCGCTATCCATAAAGTGAGTGCTATCGCCCACACAAACCGTATCAAAACTAAATCCTATTTGAGGAAGGTCGAAGACCACCACTTCTTGAGTAACGACTGAGTTACAACCCGCCGAGTTGTTCACGCTTAAGCTCACCTGATAAACGCCAGCTGCTGCAAAGGCATGTATTGGATTTTGGAAGTTACTAAATTCGCCATCTCCAAAGTCCCACTGCCAGCCCTGTACCAATCCACTTTCTGTGCTACTCTCGTCCACAAAGTTGAAAGAATGGTTCACACAAGGACTGCCATCACCAGCAGGGCTAAAGCTAAAGTCCGCAACAGGAGCACCAGTAACCTCAATGGCCTCCACCAAACTATCGCTACAACCATCGGTGGTGGTAATGATCAAAGTGACTTCATAGGTGATATCTCCAGTTTCAGCATAGATGTGATAAGGATGCTGCTCAGTGCTAAAATTACCATCCCCAAAA
>NZ_JABKBZ010000214.1:0-1163 GCF_013166635.1 Lentimicrobium sp. S6
TTCTTTAGATTTAACAGAAGGAATCATCGCCAATCAATTTTAGATAAAATCATTCAGAGATGCGTAGAGCATAAACCGATTGCTTACGCTTCGATTAAATTACACGAGACTTAAATGGGTAACCCTATTATTGTTAATAATATAGGCCAATATATTGAAAGGGTAAGATATTTAGACGAAATTTTAAAAGCCAAAGAAAAGGCAGAAGAAAGCGATCGTTTAAAATCAGCATTTTTGGCCAATATGAGCCATGAAATTAGAACACCAATGAATGGAATATTAGGCTTTTCAGACCTTCTCAAAGAACCCGATCTTACTGGAGAGGAACAAATGACTTATATTGGAGTCATTGAAAGAGCAGGGCACAGAATGCTCAATATTATTAATGATATTGTTGATATTTCTAAAATAGAAGCAGGTCAAATGGAAGCTATTATTAAAGACACTAATATAAATGAGCAAACCGAGTATATCTATAATTTCTTTAAAACAGAAGTAGAACAAAAAGGATTAAAACTAAATCTAAATAATACCCTCCCCAACACATCTGTAAATATAAAAACTGATACTGAAAAACTATATGCCATCCTAACGAATCTGGTGAAAAACTCCATTAAGTATACTCAAGAAGGAAATATAGAATTTGGCTATCATTTAAAAGAAAACTTCTTAGAATTTTATGTAAAAGACACTGGAGTAGGTATACCTAAAGACCGACAAGAGGCCGTTTTCGAAAGGTTTATACAAGCTGACATTGCCAATAAAATGGCACAAGATGGAGCAGGCCTAGGCTTAGCCATCTCAAAAGCCTATGTCAATCTGCTGGGTGGAAAAATATGGGGAAATAGTGAAACTGAGGAGGTCTCCGGAAATAGTGGTAGTGTATTTTATTTCACAATTCCTTACCAGAAGAATTAAAAACAATTTATTTCTCCGATATAAATAAATATCAATATTCATTTTTTAAGGTTAATTATCTAAGAAACTTCTACTATGACAGATATTGGATTTGCTTTCGTATACCAACCATAGCTAATAACCTGAGTTCGGTTTTTAACTATCTGAAATTCAGTTGTTAATGGTGATATTTTTGACCATAAAATTAGGAGATTTCATGAGTATTTATTATCTTTGTGACTGATAATCAAACAATTAACAATAAA
>NZ_JABKBZ010000215.1:0-1151 GCF_013166635.1 Lentimicrobium sp. S6
AATAGTCGAGCATGCCTTCTGGAAAAAACAAACTCATAATAGCCAAATCATTTTGCATAATTGATGTGATTCTTTTTTTCAAAAGTATAACATTTTAGCTCATCCCCCCAGGTTTTGTTCTTGACCCCAAATCATTTTGCATAATTGATGTGATTCTTTTTTTCAAAAGTATAACATTTTAGCTCATCCCCCCAGGTTTTGTTCTTGACCCCTTATTTTTCAGCCTACAACCAATGTTTATTTTTTACTTCAAATTTATCAATTTTCTACTTATCCCCGTATTGCTTATGAGCTATTGTTATATGCTTGCCATTTCTATTTCAAATTCTCTCTTGACGTAGAACCTTTTAAACCCAAAACTACAAGACTAGTCCCTTTTCCTGTTATTTGATTATTCTTATCTACTCCAGTAAAAAACTTTAACAATTTAAAAAATTCATAATCCTTTTTAATAATCTCCCAATCATTTTTATTCCTTTTTAGATAATACAAGTTATTAATATAGTGATCTGCTGTAATAATATCCATACACATAATTGCTGTATCACAATTTTTAAGGAACAATGGCTTTGAAGTCAAAATTAACCCTGAGGAATTAAATCTTAAATTAGTAGATTCTATATCTAATTCCCTAATAGTATCATTGATTCTATCTGACCAAACTAGGTCATTAATTGATGTCTGGTTGATTGAATCACAGAATAAACTATATTCATAATTAGAATCAACCCATTCTATAGAACTAGAATCAGTAATGATTGTAGTTAAAAAAGTATCGATTTGAACAAACCTATTGTAAGCAACTAAGAAGGCAGAATCAATGTTATGGAAACTAAATTCAGTAAAATTATCGGTAATAATGAATAGATTATCAAGTATTATTTCTGTAGAGTCATAACTCAAAATATAGTATTCTGTAAAGTATGGATCTTCTTTAATAATGGTATTAATCATTCTAACATGATCATTTTGGATAGGCTGACTCATGTTGTGCCACCTATACCGATGTAACTGTGCCACTCAAACCGGAGCAAGTTGTGCCACTCATACCGATTGATGTTGTGCCACCCATACCAGAGCATTTGTGCCACCGTAAAATGGCAGAAGTACTCAGTTTAAAGAACAGAAATAATTTCTATCGTATAACTTTT
>NZ_JABKBZ010000216.1:0-1075 GCF_013166635.1 Lentimicrobium sp. S6
ACTGAGCATTTTAGAGAAAAAATGCAGCATGAAACCTTGGGAATCCCTTGGTTTTATTGTATCTTTAGGTTACCACACAAAAAGTACAAAACATGCTACATTACGAAGATATCTCAAAAACAGAAGAAATAAAAGGTAAATTTAAAGATAGTTGGCTTGGAGCTGATTATTTAACATCTCACCTCGAAATTCTAAGGTTTAGTAAAATCAAACAACGGTTCAGCAGTTGCAAAAAAGCAGGTATCTCTTTTGAGGATCTGATAAGTACTCTTTTGATTTTGCCAATTATTGGTTTGAAAACAATTCATTCTTTAACATCGAATATTGGCAATACTATTGGCTCTGCAAGCAAGGATAGCTACTATAGGCTGTTAGCCAACCAACACATCAATTGGCGTGGCTTTCTAATGAGTTTTGTTAAAGAGTATCTGGCTAAAGACTTGTTGTTTACGAGCCCTAAAAACCCAATAAAATGTTTAATTTTCGATGATACAGACATTCCCAAATCAGGAAAAACAATAGAAGGTATTTCGAAGATATTTAACCATGTAAGCAAAACATATTACTTAGGTTTTAAACTATTGGTTGCAGGCTATTGGAATGGCAGTGTTTTTATTCCTGTTGATTTCAGCTTTCATAGGGAAAGTAAAACAGCAAAGAATAAATATGGTCTAACGTGTAAGCAACGAAAAAAACAAAAACAGATTTTTCGTGATACAAAAACAAAAGCTTTCAAACGCTATGCAGAGTTAAATGCAAAGAAAACAGATATGTTAATCAAGATGTTTTCTCGTATATGTAAACGCAATATCAAAGTAGATTATGTTTTAATAGATTCTTGGTTTACAAGTATTTCTCTAATCAAGAAAATACGAGCAATAAATAAGACAACTCATGTAATAGGGATGTATAAGTATAATAGTAAGATTACTGTTTCTGGAGAGGCTATTTCACTAAAAAACCTAAAGACCAAAGGAAAGAAACCTAAGCGTTGCAGAAAATTAAACTACTACTATCATCATCATATATCAGATATTGATGGAGTTAAGGTTGTTGTCTTCATTTCAAAAAGAGG
>NZ_JABKBZ010000217.1:0-1061 GCF_013166635.1 Lentimicrobium sp. S6
GTACCGATAACTGTGGAATCACCACTATGAGTGTGACACCAAATGCGTTTACCTCCGCTAACTTGGGCGCTAATACAGTGACCTTAAGTATAGAAGATGCGGCAGGTCATATCAGCACTTGTACAGCGACGGTAACAGTAACCGATTTAACTCCTCCAGTAGCAGTATGTCAAGACATTACAGTAGAACTAGATGCAACTGGAACAGCAAGCATAGTAGGAACCGATATTGACAATGGTTCATACGATAATGGAGTTGTAGTATCTTTAGAAGCCAATCCAAACACATTCGATTGCACAAATGTAGGAGCCAACACAGTAACCTTAACAGTAACTGATGACGCCGGCTTAACAACGACATGTGAATCAATAGTAACAGTAGAAGATAATATCGCCCCAGTAATGGCTTCACAGAATGTAACCATTCAATTAGATGCCTCAGGAGCTGCAAGTATTACAGCTGCCGATATTGATAATGGCAGTTATGACAATTGTGACTTCACATTAACAGCCAGTCAAACAGACTTCGCTTGTACAGATTTAGGCGTAAATACGATTACCTTAACCGGAACAGATGCCAGTAATAATGTATCAACAATTACTGCCGATGTCACAGTAGAGGATGTTATTGACCCAAGTATTACTTGTGGAGCAGCAATAAGCCAAACCGCAGATGCAGGACAAGCCAATGCTTTAGTAACAGTAGTAGCACCAGTAACAGGAGATAATTGTACCGTATCAAGTATCACAAATGATTTCAATAATACAGCCGAAGCAACAGATACTTATCCAGTAGGAACAACAACTATCACTTGGACGGTAACAGACCAAAGTGGTAATACCAATACTTGTACTCAAGAAATAGTCATCACAGATGATGAATCTCCAAGTATAGCATGTGAAGGCGCAATGACACAAACAGCAGATTTAAATAGCTGTGATGCGTCCGTAGCAGTAATTGCTCCAACAACTTCAGATAATACAGGCGTAGCTAGTATCACTAATGACTATAATAATACAGCCGATGCCACAGATACTTATCCAGTAGGAACAACAACTATC
>NZ_JABKBZ010000021.1:0-66922 GCF_013166635.1 Lentimicrobium sp. S6
TTCTTTAGATTTAACAGAAGGAATCATCGCCAATCAATTTTAGATAAAATCATTCAGAGATGCGTAGAGCATAAACCGATTGCTTACGCTTCGATTAAATTACACGAGACTTAAATGGGTAACCCTATATTATAATTTAGAAACAGGTAATATGGATAATGTTTATCATTTTATTAAAAACAATGGAAATATATCTATTGCAGCCACAATACTAGGAAGTCCGCCTAGTCAACAAACAAATACATTTGATAAATTAATTCTAGAATTAGATCAGAATGGGGCTATAGTTTATGATAGTATCTATAACCAATCAGGGCATGAAGGTATTTGTGATTTTATAAAAGTTCCGAATTCAGATCATTCAATTTTGTTATGTTATCCAAATTTTGAGGGTGGGAATATAAAAAAGGAGATAAATGTTTTAGATGAAAATTACGATTTAGTTTTTTCTAAATTTATGGATACAGATGGTTTTTACAGATCGATTCGGGCCAAATCGGATTCTGTTTTTCTTTTATCAAGTAGAGAGTATGACCAGAGCTATGATCCAACAGCCTGGTTTTCTTCCATCAGAAAGTTGAATGTAAACTATGATGAATTGGGTAATTTAATTTATGGCTCTCCAGATTCTTTATCTTATCCAGCAAAGTATAATAGTTTAGCTTTTATAAGTGATAACAATATTTATTCAGGCTTTACATTTAACCTTGACTTCGAAACAGCATATAGTTCTTTCAAATCATATTTTACCTTAAGCTCCATAACAAGCGATTTATCTTTAAATTGGAAGAGGTTTTATGGAGGAGATGCATATTACAACTTAGTTGATATTAAAACAGACGATGATGGAGGTTGTTTAATGGTGGGAACTAAATATAATAATGGAAATGAAGGGCCTTTTTCAAGAGATTTGGTTTTTATTAAAGTCAACCCAGAAGGCCTCATCACCTCAACAAACAACGACACCGAAATCCCCATAAAAAATGCCATTATATTACCCAATCCAGGCAAAGAATATATGGAACTCCATACCGGAGCCTATCCAGCCACCCTCCTAGTTCACAACCTCAACGGAAGATTGGTTTTGGAGGAGGCCATTACCTCAAACATATCTCGCGTAAATACTATGGAACTCTCCTCTGGTATATATATTTGGTCATTGATAAAAGAAGGTAAAGTGGTGGAGACAGGTAAGTGGGTGAGGGAGTAGTTTTTGAAACCCGTAGCACAGTTCTCCTGAACTGTGTATAAGCAATAGAATTATCAAAATGGAATTCGCAGCTCGGGAGAGCCGCGTTACTGCTTCGTAATTGAAATTAGTTTATTATAGAGAATTTGTAATCACGCAACTACATCTCCCCATAAGCTTCATTCAACCAATCCATGCGTTCACTTAACCAAGATTTCAAATAATCAACTTCTTCCTGATGGCTGCTTAGTACCACATTATTGGGCCAAAGCCATTCGCCATAAACATGCCATTTGTCATCGTTTTCTTGCTGGGCTATTCTTAATTGGTAAGCGGTTTCATCTACAAAATGAAGTAGATATTCCTCTTGGCTTCTATAGTATTGAAAACGGGATTTCATTCTATTCACAAATTCCTGATCATGAAATAATTTTGAATACCATGCATGGTCTTTTACCCAAAATCCGGTGGGGTTTTTACAATCGGAATAATACACATTCCCAAAGGCTAAGTCAAAATCCCAAATAGGACCCATTTTTAATTTCTCACCAGGGATTAAATGCATAAAGATGCTGGAATAGTCTTTGGCATCTTGATTTTTGGTGATTTCATTGATAATATACCAGTCGATAAAACTATCCACATCGATGTATTTCTTGTAGCCAGAATCGGGATGATTGAAATAGTCGCTATTAAAAACCTCCTCCATTTTATTGACATAAGCATTGATGAAATCGTATTCTTGGCTGATAGAATCTATCTTGGGCTCTTTTACACAAATAAGAAAAGGGGAGGTATAGAAATAGACATCATCGTCGTCGAGACGATAGAGCTGATCAATTTCAAGGAGGTATCCATCATCACCAATATCCAATCGGTTTTTGCTTTCTTCTACTTTTTGGGTGATATTATAGGTTCCTACATAATCATCATTAAGAAAAACCTCAGCATAATGATATTGAGGGGTGTATTCTAGATTGCTTAAGCTTCCCATTTTCAGAGCCAATGCATTTCTCAGAAGGGTTTTATCGGAATGCTCTGCCAAGAAAATCCACTTTCTATCCTCAGGCATTCCTAAGATGCTGGTTTTCTCGTCAAACTTTACTTGATAGGGTTTTTTATCATGAAAATACCAGGTTGAATTTCCTCTACCTCTAATCAAAATCTCGTCCTCGAAATCTTCAAATTCCTTGGCTCCATCAAAAGAGATATGAGCCGATACATATTCTTCGGTACTCGATATGGAAGCGCCTCCATCAGTGGTGATATAAAAAATGGGTAGACCAGTAAAGCGAATGGCTTCCAGCTCAAAATAGGCATCTGAACCATTATCACCTTTTATCTCTAAAGTCTTGATTTCATTATAGTCGAATAGGGTTTCTCCACTTTCTAATGGGGTTTCTCCAATAAATGCGCTACCCCCAATCAGAGTGAAAGAAGCTATCAACTTAGTCATATCCGTTTCTGGAGGAAGGCTACCGTATATTTTATTTTCTTCAATATTAAAATATACATCTCTTTTCAGGCTAGGATTGTCGTCTTTAAGAAAGGAGAAGTTTTGGAGGTTGATATCGGCAATGACTTTCTCGGGTTCTAAATCTTCTTTGGCGCAGGAGAGCATAAAAAGGCTGGGGAGCAAAAGCAGTAAAAGGAGTTTATAGTTGTTCATTGTTTTGGTTTGTGTTTCAATCCTTAGATTGACTAGTAAAATAGTTGGGCAAAGATAATCAGCTAATTATGAAAAACAAAAAGCTATTAGCATGACTGAGCTTAGTCATACACTTTGGGATAATGCTTAAGAATCCACATCTGTTCTGACAAAAAGAAAACCTGTCCACTGATTCCGCTAACCGAATTGAAGCGAACTCACTGAGAGTAATATTCACAGACAAACCATGATCAGCAAGGCTGACCATGGTTTGTAATCCGTGTTATTTTGCGGTAATCCGTGGACAAAAAATATAACTTTATCCTATCAGGATCTACCTTTACTAATAGCTTTTTCTTTTTAATACCTATAATGGTCTAGTTTCTAACCATTCTCACATAGTTTCTTATTCTAAGAGAATCCGAAGCATTTACTGATTCTAAAAGATAGTCTTCTACTTCCCCAAACTTAGGATCGGAACGTTGAGCTCCAGCTCCATGCCAATCGTAGTATTCTGTGGCATCGCTATTGTCTTTACTATAAGCTTTCCCAAAAGCAAGATAGCAAGCAGTGTATTTGAAATCGCCTTGAGTGGTACTGGTCCAAAACCAACTGTCGCTATTGGTACAGGTGAAAAAGCTTTCATCGATGGCTGGGAAGGTCGTTTTATCATAGTCTACAATACTCTGAAGTTCTTTGGTATTAGGTAAACGCCAATCGGTATATCCGGCCAATTCGCTTTGTGTGGCATAAGCCAAAGCATCTTTCCAATCGTAGCTGTTTCCATCATCAACTTGTTGCCACATTAAACCTGTTGCATTATCGGAAATAGTTCCGTCACCGTTATCGACAAATTCATTGACTCCATATACATTTTCTTCTCCTCTTATCGCTCTTACAAAACAACCTGGGTCTTGAACGCCTTCGCTTCCATCGAAATACAGTCCAGTTTCGTATGATTTAATATGTCCATCGGCGAAATTGAAACCAAATGCACCTTCAATATTATCCACTTGTAATCCTCCTTTCACATACTTGGTGCTTGACCAATATTGGCCAGCAAAGGACATCATTTCATCGTATTCAAAATCAAAATACTCATCATTTAAATAAGGTTGAGAACTAGACGTTCCTGCAGCGTCTAAAGAACCATTAGAGTAAAGGATGGAGTATAATTCTTTGATGGTTGGTAGCCTCCAATCAGTATATCCTCCAATTTCTAATCCGTCAACATAATCAAAAGCATCATAATAATTATGGCGTTCAAAATCTGGTGTTTGTTGCCACATCAATCCTGTATTTAGATCCGTTACGGTACCGTCTCCATTATCTTGATATGAAGAAGCTAGTCCTGTAAACTGTGCATCTTGACCATAATAGTCCTCTCCTTCGCTAGGGCTTGAAATTTCATTTCCGTCATCATCATAAAAAACATCCTGACCAGTATCTGTTAGTTTAAAGCTAACTGTGGGGGTGCTTTCTTCAGTTTCAGTGGAAATAGTTTCTGTATCGTCATCATCTTTTGTACATCCTTGTGTAAGTATTCCTAAGCTGAATAATACAGCTATTAATAATAAAATGTTTTTGTTTATCGTCTTCATCATCATATTTCGATTTAAAATTTATACTGCGAAAGTATATGAAGACCTAGGAGTTACAAAATTTATTCTACCATTCAGTGGATTTTATCTATAGATGTTGAAGTAGGCTATATAAAGTCTTTATTCTCTATTTTACAAATATTAATCAGGTTTTGATAGGCTTATCTAGAACAAAACACAAACTGGACTAGGAGCTGTTATCTCACTTACGAATTCTAGAAGTCCTGTTTGGGCATCACGTTTAAAACAAGTGATATTATTACTGTATTGGTGAGCTATTAAAATATATTTTTCATCAGGAGAGAAGCTAAAATTCCGGGGCCAATTGCCATTAGTAGATTGGTGGGAGAGGAGGTCAAGTTTACCAGTTTTCTCTTCCACTTTAAATATGGCTATATTATTGGGGCCTCTGTTGCTGGCGTATACATATTTACCATCAGCAGAAATATGAATATCGGCAGAGGAATTGTCTCCGGTGAATCCCTTTTCAAGAGTAGAAATAGAAGAACGAGTTTGGTAAGTGCCATTTTTATCAGTTTCTACTAAAGTAATAGTTCCATGGAGTTCATTGAGTACATATATCCACTTTCTATTGGGATGGAAACAGAGATGCCTTGGGCCTGCGCCTTCTTCCATAGCAAGTTTTTGTTGTGGCAATGGAGTGAATTTATTATCCTCAATTTTAGAGAACCACAATTCATTAGTTCCTAAATCTACCGCAATTATATGCTCTTGATTGGGGGCAAACCAAGCAGAATGAGCATGCGGAGCTTCTTGTCTAGCGGTGCTGCCTTTGCCTTGGTGGATTTGCATGTCCAACTCTTCTAGCTCACCTAGCTCATGCAGTTTCAATAGTGCCACATTACCTCCAGTATAGTTAGCCGCTAATACGAAGCCCTCCTCATTTACAGTCACAAAACAAGGGTGTGCGCCTCCGCTACTCTTTTTATCTAATAAAATCAAAGTATCTTCAAGAAGGGAATAGGATTCTATACTTCCATGGTTTTGTTCATTTGCGATTTCATTTACAGCAACTAGGTATTTTCCATTATTTGACTTGGCCAAAAAGCTTGGGTTTTCAGATTCTGCCATCAATCCCAAATTCTTCATACTACCATCCTCAAGAAGCTCATATTGATAGATTCCCTGGCTGTCTTTATCGGTATAAGTTCCCACATAAAACTTGGTGGAGGTCGTTTGATTTAGTTGTTGCGTATTTTCACAGCCCATCAATAGGACAAGACTCAGTAGTATTAAATTTCTCATTGGGTTTTGGTTTCTGCAAAAATAGGGAATAAATATTTGACACGAATGGGCGAATAAAATGAGTAGGATATTGGATGAATATATTCGAATTATGGGTTATAGCATATGCTCTACGAGCAATTAGAAACCCCACTTATCTTTTCTTACAAAAGCTTATCGGGCAATGCTTTGCTTCTATTTAGAGAGGATGATACAGGATGAAGATATTACCGCGTAGCGGTTATGAACTTGTATAAAAACTCTTAGACTGTGTTTTGCTTTCCCCGTAGGGGATTTGTTATTCAGTAATTTGCCAGATTTTTTATACTTTTATTAAAAACTAAAATGCATTATTATGAAACCCGGAACTTTTACACAACTATACATCCAAATGGTATTTGCAGTAGATTTTAGAAAAGCCCTTTTGACAAAAGAAATCCGCCCACAAGTATTTAAATATATAGGTGGAATCATTAACGACTTAGGGCATAAAACCATTATTGTAAATGGGGTGTCAGATCATGTTCATGCTTTTGTTGGTTTGAATCCAAAAATTTCAATTTCAGATACTGTTCATGATATAAAAAGGAGTTCGTCCCTATTTATTAATGATAATCAGTTATCAAATTTTCATTTCAAATGGCAGCCCGGTTTTGGCGCATTTTCATACTCTAGAAGTCATATAGATAATGTCTATAAATATATTCAGAATCAAGAGGAGCATCACAAAAAGGAAAAGTTCAAGACGGAGTATATTAAGTTTTTAAAGAAATTTGAAGTTGAATATGATGAGAGGTATTTGTTTGAATTTATGGATTGATATGGTTTTTTGTGATTTGATAACATATGCTCTACGAGCAATTTAAAAAGCTTTTGTGAGTCTTTATACAAAAGCTTATGCCCTACGGGCAATGCTTAGTTTTGAGTTTTGCTATAAAACAGGGTGCATTGGAATGTTTAAATTACCGCGTAGCGGTTATGAGTTTGTATGAGGTTCTTACTAAGGTTTTTACTTTCCCTGTAGGGGATTTGCTTTAATGATTGTGCTTTGTTTTTGAGGGTTTTATAACATATGCTCTACGAGCAATTTAAAAAGCTTTTGTGAGTCTTTATACAAAAGCTTATCGGGCAATGCTTAGTTTTGAGTTTTGCTATAAAACAGGGTGCATTGGAATGTTTAAATTACCGCGTAGCGGTTATGAGTTTGTATGAGGTTCTTGCCAGGGTTTTTACTTTCCCTGTAGGGGATTGGCTTTAAAGGTTGTGCTTTGTTTTTTGAAGATTTGATAGCATATGCTCTACGAGCAATTTAAAAGGCTGTTGTGAGTTTCTGTCGAAATGCTTATTACGGGCAATGCATTTTTAGAATGGCTAGGAATCCAAACTAATTCGCCTAATTTGCGTTCCTCTTCCTAAAAATTTACCGAACCACAATAGCACCAACTAATTCTTCAGAACGAGGCGCTTCAAACCAAGTTTCCATAAAGTCAAAAGCTTCGGCACTCACTTCAAACTCGAAACTATCTCCTTGTTCTTGGTTTCTTTTGGTGACTCTTTTTCTTCGGGTTTCTTTATCGATATTGAGATAATGAATTTGATATTTGAAATCGTGTTCTTTAGCGAACTGTCGCCATTTCTCTCTGTGCTCAAATTTGGATAGACCTAAATCTAATATGGAATCCACTTCTGCATTTTCTAATTGTAAAATGGTATCCATCATCATGTTTTCGGCTCTTTCAATACGCTCTAAAATCCATTCTACACCATCCCCTTCGGTTTTGTCTTGAAAGAATAAGGTATTATTCCATTTGTCGATACTGAAAATGAGGCCTTTGTTTTGGGCTTTTAGTTGTAAGGCATAGGTAGTTTTTCCTGCGCCGGTATTTCCTATGATGAGATGTAGCATGATATTTTTATTGATTTTCAAAAATAGTAAAAGAAGGGCTCTTTTTTCATTTTGTCTTGACACAAAACGAAACAAAAAGTCAAGACTAATTTTAAATCACTATTTCTGTATTTACAAAAACTAAGTTCGGCTGGGTGATTTCCTCGTAAACTCGGAACTTCCCAAACCTCCCTAAGTCTTCATAAACCCTCCAACAGTAATTTAAAATAGGTCATCCGGCCACTTTTCTGAGAGAGGTGTTAGTTTAAAGGGGCAGATTTCACAACAATATTTAAAAATAGAATATAGCAGAACAATATGTATAACTTTGCGACAAATTATGATGATTATATGCCTAGAGTTGGGAAACATATTCTAATATTGATACCTGGTCTTTTATGGTCTATGGTGGGGTTGATGCTTATTTCAATTGCTTCAGAATGGTTGGCAGATTTGAGCTTAGCTTATCAGGTTATTGGAGTTTCTACGAGTTTGATTTCTGGATCTGTTATCACTTATTTCGGATTTTCCAGAATAGCCTTTAAAAATATAGAACGGATAAACAACTACCAAAAGAATAAGATTTGTATTTGGGCTTTTCAGAAATGGTCTTCCTATTTACTGATTATTTTTATGATGAGCCTTGGGATATTTTTACGAAATACAACTTTTTTTCCTCGGATATTATTACTCATCATCTATTTTAGCATTGGATTGGCTTTGTTCTTATCGAGTATGGCCTACTATCGTGAATTATTGCATATGAAAAAGGAAAAACATGCTGAAAGTTAAACCCAATCATTTGATTTTTCTCACTGGATTATTATGGTTAGTGGCAAGTTATATATTGCTTTCGAGAGCTTATTCTTGGGCTATTGATTTGGAGTCAACTTATTTATTAATAGGAATTATTTTAGGATTGGTTTTAGGGTTTGTCAAATCGAAACTCATTTTTATCAAGCTTACCAATAAGAATATAGAGCGAATCAATGCTTTTGAAAATAAAGTAAGCCTTTGGGAGTTTCACCTCAATAAAGACAAATTACTAATAGTATTGATGATAGGAATAGGCATTGTTTTAAGGCAAAGCTTTATTCCTAAATGGGTTCTAATGCCTATTTATTTAGGCATAGGCTTGGCCATGTTTTTGGTGTTTTTGCTTTATATGAGGACTTTTTTAAGGCAAATAAAAAGACCCACCTCTTAAATTGGCAGGTCTTCATTTACTTCTCCACTAATATTTTTTCTATAACACCAAGCCTGAGTACTAAAGTTTATCACGATAAGGCCCAAGGGCTAGTTTATAATAATTTCATTATTGTTTGTTAAACTTCAAAACCTGAGAAAAATCCCGCCTTTTAAGTTCAATAAAATAGATTCCTTTTGGTAATTGATCCACCTGAATACTACAACTCATATCGGAGGAAGAGCAAAGCCCTTGAAATTGTAATCGTCCGTGTAGATCGTAAATTTGATAATTTAATGAACCCAATGATTTTGGATATTCTAAGTGTAATTGATCATCGACAGGGTTTCCTAACAAGCGAATGATAAACTGATCGATAGGAGTATGCTCCACTCCAACAGCAGTTTCTAAAGCTACGGTCATCTCTCCGCCATTCAACCATCTTTCTTTTGCTGGATTATTAAATTGACTTAGAGAGTTGGGGTATCCTATTCCTGGATAAGCAATAGCGGATTCTATGAACCAAGGTCGATCCGTATAATAGTAGGAATGGTCAGGTAAATTTGAGGTGCCAGATGGTGTTGCATTTCCGCCATCATTATTTCCATATTCAAATTGGTTTTCGCCGGTGAGGGTATAAAATCCATAAGGAAAATTATTAGTGATTTCATTACCCACAAAGTTCTGATAGGCGGTTTCCAATTCGCTATTGGTGGTCATGATTAAACCATATAGCTCTGTTCTATTTCTAAAGAAAGTATTCAAAGGACCTCCAGGTCCCCAATAATGGTCGATGATGATATTCTGCACTATATTCTCTTCAAATAGATTAGCATAGGCATAATGACCATGAACCGAAATATCGCCAGAATAGTCGTTGATGGGTTCTGAGCGATGGGGATCACGGGAGTAATTATAGGCGAATACATTGCCATTGGCTCCCGTTTTTACCATCATGGCATGACGCAGATTTCTGAATATATTGTTTTCGATGAGGCAATTTCCGGTATGCATATTTAAAGTGATACCATAGCCACGCGTATCGGTGCCATCAAAAATAAAGGCGTCGTGTAAATAATTGCCAAAGAAGAATAGATGAGAGCAATGTGTGGCATAAATATGACTCCCCTGACTTTTAACGGATTCTACTCCGCTAATTTGGCTATTTACGGCATAGGCAAAATAGAAGTTCTTGGCTCCTCCATCGTCGGGGGCATCGTAGCGTTCTATTTTGAGATTCTCGATTTTTACATTTTCTATGGGTTCTATTTTTCTGTAAACAGGATTTAAAGAAGGGTTATAATCTATTCTAATAGCATCCTCAAAACTAATTTCATTATTATTTACATTTGAGACTCTCAACACTTGTCCAACAGAATTTGCTGCCCAACTGGCCGGGCTGATATCCCAATCGCCATTTTCTTGTTGGATTTCTATAAAATCACCAGCTTGAATATCAGTGGCCTCCTCCACAATAATCTGAGTAGATCCTTTGGAATAACCGCTAATGAGAGTAAAGAAACTAGAAGACTGAGAAGCACTAGTTTGAATAGAATGAATATTGTCGGAGGAAAGAAAAAACAGAAGATGTGTCTCTGATGCTCCAGCACCTCTAATGGTTAAATTACTGTAGGTGCTAATGGCTTGGTTGAGTAGATAGGTTCCGGGAGGGAAAAACAATACTCCCGCTTCATTATTGAGTTCTTCTAAGGCTGCAATCACAGCTGGAGAATCATTATTGATACCATTGCCAGTGGCTCCAAAATCCATCACAGAGATGATGTTTTCTGAGGAGGCTATATCTTGAATCAGACCAGCTTGAGACCAATCAACTCTCTTACTTTCAGGAATAACTTGCGCGCACGTCGCATAGGCCAATAATAGGAAAAGCCCTATTAGGCTGCTTGGTTGAATATCTTTCATGTTATAATTGTTCTGAGCTAGAATCTTGGTTTTATAAAGTTACCTATTATGGAAAGTGATCTACAATGATTAAAAATGTTTTTGATGGAATAAAAGAAGGTAAACAGTACAGGATTTGAAAACTGTCCACAGGGTGCAAAGTGGTCGCAGAGCGGAGTAAAAGTGGCTAGGATTGATTTTTTAATGAGCTTTTTCACTCTATTCAACAAGCAACTATTTCTTTATAATAGATGGAGTTTGATTAGTGGAACCGTTTATTTTTGGTGTTAATTGGTGTTTGTTCTTGAAAATTCGCGGACAAAATTAAATCATCCATGGTACAATATTCAAAGCGTTTTTTCCTTACAAATTCTGCCGTAATTTTCCGACCTTTGCAAATCATTAGAGCGAAAAATATGATACTAAAGAAATACTTCCCCAATCTTACCGAAAAGCAAATAGACTTATACCTAAAAGCAGAGGCTTTGTATTTGGATTGGAACTCAAAAATCAATTTGGTGAGTCGTAAAGACAGCGATCAGTTAATGGAGCGCCATATTCTTCATTCTCTTTCTATTGCCAAAATGATGGAGTTTAAACCTAATTCCTTGGTTCTTGATGTGGGAACTGGAGGAGGTTTTCCAGGAATTCCTTTGGCTATTATGTTTCCGCAGGTTCGTTTTCATTTGGTCGATTCTATTGGCAAGAAAATAATGGTAGTACAAGACATCACCGAGCAATTGGGTTTAAAGAATGTAACATCAGAACAAATTAGGGCCGATCAGGTAAAGGGACCATTCGATTTTGTAGTGAGTCGTGCAGTAACTCGTCTACCAGAATTCTGTTCTTGGGTGAATAATAAAATCAAGAAAAAAGGCTTTAATGATTTAAATAATGGCATCCTCTATATTAAAGGAGGCGATGTTTTAGAGGAAATTATGGCTACCGATAAAGAATACAAAATTCTAGATTTGAAAAAAGAATTTGAAGAGGAATTCTTTGAGACAAAGAAGGTCGTTCATTTGTATTAGTGATTTTTATTCAGATTCAATAGTCAACTCAACTTTCTTTTTCATTCTTTCATTTTTCTCTTTAATTAAATCTATTGAGTTATAAACTCCATGTTTGAGAATTCCTCTTATTTCATCCGATTTTCTTAAATCTTCTTCAATTTCTTGTTTTCCACAGTGCCTTGAGTATATGTCTTCTCTGTCATAAGTCAATAGTAGGATGTTATTAGAAAGATGGCTACTGTCTAAAATTATTGATTTCCTAAGTGTCAACATATACAAGTTAGTGATGTAACTATTATTGGGTAGATTCGAAATTTCAATTTCTTTCCAGAATATATTGTCTTTTTTAAACCTGTAACTACTATTTGAATAGTATTTAAATTCCAAATTATCAATATCGTTTAATAGTTTAGCTTTATCTAGTTTTGGCAATTGAAATCTATTTTCAAACAGTTTTTCATCAAGTAATTCCAAACTATTATCATAATCAATGTAAATATTAATAGAGTTGATTATATCGTTAATACTTTGTATGCATACTGCACCACACCCATAATGATAAGAATTTATGTTTACAAAAATATCCTTATAGGTTTGGAAGTCTTTTGAGAAGACTAATAATTGGGCCTCTAGATAATTATAAGATTTCTTTTCATAATATTTAATAGAATTTATTTGAATATAAAATGTTGACATAGGACAACTATAAAAACTTTTATTACTTGCCAAAAGACCAGGTTCAAGGTCGAGATTATTTTTGCACTTATTTCTAATCAAAAAAACAGGTTTTAAACATTGTTTATTAGGATTACCATTAATAGCCCCATGAAACAAAGAAAATTCACCTAATTGGTTAATTCTAGTAACATATTTATATGAATTATATTTACTTTCCATTGCTTACGAATATATATTCTAATGAAGTTCTTAAGAATCTTTGAATTATGTAGATTTATTGGTTAATGAATTAATCAGGTTTATAATTTCAATATCATTATTAACTCTAATCCCATGGTTGAAGTTTTCCATCACATAAGTATCGTAATGGGGTTTTGAATTATTTATGGCCTCTACTATTTTCTTTACAGATGGGTAATCTGGAAGACTTGGTGTCGTATTAGTCGCAAAGACATAGTCGATGTTATCAGGTAAATTAATATTAAAATTTAGCTCTCCATCTTTAGTTACAGTTGGAGTTTCCTTTTTTAGTTTATAATCACTATTGCTAAATTCTTTGAATTCGTTATGCCATTTTTGTCGAATTGTCTCTAAAGCTTCTTTCTTCTTATCATTAAAAGATATTGCTATTACACCCCAAGTTGAGTACAATCTATCTAGATGCTTATTGGTGGAAATACCTTCAGCTTCAGATAGCTCTAGTGCTTGTTTTTTAATCTGAGCAAAGTTGAATGCTTCTTCTTTAAATGGAATTAGAAATGCAGAACCAAGGTTTGTCTCTGAATTTGAAAAAACCATTGTATATGTGTTTTTTTTCGAACCAGATAATCTTCCATACCTTATCGGTACTTTAATCTCAATTTTATTTTCTAAATCTAAATTATTTCTCCATTTAGCTCTTAACTTTCCTTGGCTTGTAATTAAAGCATTTTTTTCGTTTTCCCAAAGAAGCGAACCAATCAATATAACTGCACCTTTCATGTTTGTATTATTCATTTTGTTTAGTAATTTAACCCCACCCTCTATTTTTCTCTGTTTTGAATTGTATATTATGGGTTAGTTCTTTAAAAGGGACAATTTAAGAAAATCAAATATAATAATTATAATGTAGGGAATGGTTTTTAAGTTATACAAAGAATCCATTATTTTTTTTAAAACAGCTTGAAATTATGGTAATGTTATGTTTTTATACAAAATTGTATTAAATATATAGACTTCATAATCCTAATTTTTCTCTAAATTGCAAATTCAAAACATATTAAACTAGAACCAAATGAAAATGATGAACACTTTGCTGGCTCTTATCGTATTGATAAGCGTTTCAGCTTGCCAGTCTAATTCTACAGAGACTAAAGAAACCAAGAAAACCGACCAAAAAGAAACTCAAAAGTTTACCGAAAAAACCAATTACATCCTCAATAAGCTCCTAGAATATACATCGGAGGAGGCCTTGAAGAAAGAATTTGGTGAAAATATGGAATCAACAATCGAGCTTCGAGAAGAAGGTACGGTGGAGTATGCCATCTCTAAAATTAATATGGGTGATCATGCAAGCTTAAAAGTAGTTTGGAAAGATAAAGAGAGCAGAACAGGTATTCAAGAGATCATACTCAGAGGAAGTAAATGCAAATATAAAACAGCTAGTGGAATAGCTTTAGGGATGAACTTGCAAGAACTAGAAAAGCTCAATGAATCCTCATTTCAGTTCTATGGTTTTGCATGGGATGCTTCGGGTTCTGTAGTTTTTGAAAATGGAAAACTCAAGTCAGATCAAGAACAAATATTTCTCAATCCCCCAATGGAAGAACTTCCAAAAGAATTCCATTCTTTAATGGGCGATCATTTAATTACTAGTTCTGAACCACTAGCCCAAAAGCTAAATCCAATCGTTTACGAAATCAAACTAAAGTAGTGTTTGTTTAAATTACCCTAATGAAAAAACTATTTTTAATTGCCCTACTCGTCTATTCTACTTTAACATTTTCACAATTTGTATTTAACGAAGGATTTGAAAATAACAATTCCAATGAAAATCCACCCTCTGGATGGACTTGTGATGCCGATGGTTGGCTAGCTGGTAACGGAGTTCAAAACCATGGAAGAGAAGCCCGAACTGGCGATTGGTTTGGCTATTTAAAGTGGGGCAGTGACCATTGGATGTATAAAGAAATTGAACTGGAATCTGGGGAGACCTATGAATTCTCAATGTTCTATCAGACTGATAATAGCGAAGGATTTTCCTTGGAAGTGATGTGGGGAAATGAGGCCAATTCTGCCGCCATGAACAATGAGATATTTCCTTTGCAAGCCGTAAATGAAGAGTTTTATACGGAGTATTCCATGACTTTTGTGGCTAATGAAACGGGTACTTTCTTTTTGGGAATCCACGGTGTGGCGGATAATTCTCCATGGTATTTAGTGCTCGATGATATTTATTTGAGAAAGATTGAAGATTATGAATTCAATATCACCCGATTAAATGCCGATACCCTTATCCAAGCGGGTTCTCATCATGATTATCTTTTAGAAATTGAGAACTTTGGATTATATGCCGATGACTTAAGTCTGACTTATGACTCGGAATGGCCAGCCACTTTTTATGCTGAGGATGGTTCCACAAGTATTTCTAATCTTCAATTGGAAGCTTTTGAGTCTAAAACCATCATCTTGCGACAGTCGGTGCCTAGCACCGGAGTGGAAAACGAGCAGGAAGAAGTAACTATGGTGACCCTAAACTCCACCAACTCGTCCGTTTCTCATTCCACTCAAATTAGCTCCATGGCACTCACTCCAATTAGTGAGTTTCCTGTTATTGCAGACTTTGAGCTGGAATTATTCCCTCCTCTAGGTTGGACAGCCAATATTGGTGTCGGAGACAAAAACTTTGTTCGTTCTACTGAAGGAGTCTCGCCAGCTTGCTTGCCTCATGACGACTCTCAAGGAATGGCTTATTATAATGCCTATTCTTCAGATGAAGGAAATACTGCTTATTTGATTTCCCCAGAATTAATATTTCAAGAGGAAGAGTATATCGTTCGCTTTTGGATGTATCGCAGCGATCATATTGATAATAAAGCCGACAAAATAGAAGTCTATATTAGCGATGATGCCAATCAAAGCAATGCTCAGCTTTTGGGAACCATTCACCGTACCATTAGCATGACTCCCGTAGAAACCTACGAAGGATGGTTTGAGTATAGTTTTACTTTTGATGGAACAGCTGATTTGCATTATGTAAGTCTGAAAGCAGTAAGTGCCTATGGGTGGAATTTATTTGTGGATGATATCAAAATTCAAGCAAATACTTTGGATGAAGAAGCTCCAGAGTTTTTGTCAGTAAATGAAATGCATCAATATGCTGATTTAGAAATTCCAGTTTCTGTTACGATTAGAGATGATTCAGAAGTTACTGAAACTATGCAAGGCATTTATAATGTTGGAAATGGAGATGAGAGCTTTGAGCTAACACTCAATAGCAAATCAAAAGCCAATTATATTTATTCAGGAAATATTCCTGCACATATCGATGGAACTGAAGGAACGGTATATTTTGTGATGGAAGATATTGTTGGGAATACTGCAAACAGTGCTTCTTTCGATATCTCATGGCAAGGAGTGGCGCCTTTATTGGAGGAGAGCTTCGAAGGAGATTTTCTACCAGAAGGATGGGACCAGATTATGGCTCAGTTTACTTGGTTTGTATGGTATCAAGAACCTGTGGTAGAATATGTCGATAGCGATGGTGTGGAATATACCGTAACGCCTCCTGATGGCGACAGACAAGCGGTGGTGCAGTGGGATTGGCAGAATAATGCCCAAGACGAATGGTTGATCAGTCCTCCCTTTGAGGTCACTGCTCCTGCCGAATTAAGCTTTGAAACCTTTGCCCAATTGGGTAGCTACGATTATGATCATTTCATTGTGGCCATTAGTACCGATTATGGAATCAGCTGGACCGATGAATGGGATGCTTTTTTCATGGACAATAGAGTAATCGCCTATGATGAAACCATTAGGATATCTTTAGATGATTACGAAGGAGAAACCATCAGAATTGCCTGGAGAGCCTATAATCAATCTTACGATAATCTTTGGTATTCTTGGTTTGTAGATGATATTAAAGTGGAGAAAAGAGAGGAGACTGCTGTTTTAGAATTGTCAAATCATGATACATTCACTTTTAAATTGATGGAAAACCCAAGTTCTGAACATTTGAAAATTCAGTTAAGGAGTAGCGAAGTTGGACAAGCCGAAATCCATCTCTATAATCTTCAAGGTTCTTTAGTGAAATCGGAAACTTTACAAGTTCAAAATACTGGGAAAAATCAAGCCAGTTATGCTATTGAAGGATTAGAAGTGGGTGTTTATTTCTGCGAGGTGATTTTGAATGGAGACAGAAATACTGAGAAGTTTTTGATAGCTAAATAAAGTCTGGTATCAGCATATGTTAATGTTATCTTTTCTTAGTGGACCTTCGTGATTCTTCGTGAAACTTTGTGATACAGCTTTTTATAGTTGTATCACAAAGGAGCGCAAAGTATAACAAAGATCCACAAAGATTTTTTAATTCAGTCTCATTTTTCTTGGGTATTAATAACTGACTGACTTCTATATAGGCTTTACTGGGATACATATATCCACAGTAAATTTCCCATTCTTAGGCTCCTCTGGATAAACTTCAAAACAAGGCCTATCATCGGGTTGGTAACCACTGGTAGGAAGCCATTGACCATAAACCCATTCCCAGGCTTCTTGAAATTGATGGGCTTCCACTTCGAAACGAGCTACTACATATTCGCCTCCTTCAATAATCATTTTACCAATTTCTCCATCCACTTTTGTGTCCTCAGCTACTCCAATGCTAACGCTCATTCTGAGTTTTCCTTGCTCTGTGATATTGGGATCATCATGATAAATCACCTGACTAGAGAATTCTGGTTTTCCAAATAATCCTCTTGGACCTGCCCATGCAAATAATTGATTCCAAAGTTTTTCGAATAACTGTTCATCACCTTTATAAGGCCCAGTATGTCTGAGATAGGCGACTGTTTTTTGAGGAAGGGTTTTTACTTCCACACTTTTGTTTAATTTCATTTTTGTCCTCCATTTTATGGTTTGTGACTCGAAGCAAAAATACATGGAGCTCTTCAGTTCCTCTTGTGCCGTTTTGCTATTCATTTGACGATTATTGCTATTTGCCAATTTCGTTTCCCGATAGGAGGAGGGTGATAAATTAAAATGAGACTTAAAGTTGCGAGAGAAGATAGAGATATCAGAAAATCCACATCGAAATGCAATATTAGTGATGCTCTCGCTAGAGTTCATGAGTAGACAAGTGGCCGCTTTCTCTAGCCTTATTCTTTGTATAAACTGAAATGGAGTTTCTCCCACCATGGCCGTAAATATCCTATGAAAATGAAACTTAGAGAAGTTTGCTTGTTCTGCTAATTCTTCCAAGCTAAAGGGCTGATCTATATGTGTTTCTATATAGTCGAATATCTTGTTTATCCTTGATTTATATTCATTGTCTAGGATAGGGTTTTGGGCTTTCATAATATATCTTTAATTACAATGATAATATACTTTCCAAATATTTGCAATGGATTATTAAAAATAAATGAAAGCAAGGTTTTGAAATTTTACCCAATGTTTATAGTAATGAGAAGCAGTGCTATGTGAATAAAAAAATCAAGCATCTTAATTCTTCACCATCTTTTTTATCACCTTTTGATTGGAATCAAGCTCAATTTGTATTAGATAAATTCCTCTAGGATAATCATTTAAATCGATAAATGAATATTCCGTTTCTTCGATAAGAAAGCCAAGAGCATTATAAATCTTTATATTGGAGATTTCTTTTTCACTTAATATCGAAACTCTATCATTGCTAGGGTTTGGATAGAGTTCTACTTGGCTTTGAATGCTTGGATTTCTATCCAATTGAAGCAGCATATCGCAATACTCGTTTTGCTCAAAATTCCCTGAACTCATCACCACATCTATATCTTCAACAGTAAATTCTTCGAAAGGAGTTAAGTCGATTTCGTCTGGAGTCATATTCATGTCCTCTCCACTAGCAATGCTGTAATTATAAATGCTGTCGCAAGGATAGCTAGTCGCCAAGCCTCTCTTTTCAAAAACAAAGTTGGAGGAATTATATGAGCTAGTATTCTGAAATCCTCCTACCAAATAATTCTGCTTATCAATAAGCCTCATTTTATTTTTATAAGTGTTGATCTTGTAATTAGAAATATAATTTCCATCTGCATCCAATACCATTTGTAGGGAGCCAAATAATCCGCCTTCACTATTGGCACTGATGATGATATTTCCATTTAAGTCTTCCTCAATAAAATGAAAATCTACAATATCAAAAATACTGATTTGGTTTTGCTCCTGTCCGTGCCATGCTTCTATATACTGAGCCCATATGGTATTTCCATCAGCATCGGTTCTATATACAGTCATATAGCCTGGAAAAGACACTTGTGCAGAAACAAAAATATAGTCTCCATTTTCAGCCCTACTATATTCTTTCCCTATTTCGTTATAATACTTTCTTTGCCAATTGATATTAGACAAATCATTATCGATACTCATCAGATTTCCATCCACGAATAACAATTCAAAATATCCATCATAGCTACTTATTTTTTTTGGCACATATTGAAAACTACCTAGCTCATTGATATTGCTAAAGTTTCCTTGCAAATCCATTTTACAGATGATATAATGGTTGCTAACACCACTACTTCGTAATAGAACTAAAATGGAATCATCGCTTAATAATTCTATTTTTACACTGGAAACTGTTCCTGAATTTATCTTTTTGGCCCAGTTTACTTGACCATCCTCTGTAATGTTCATGATGTAGGGATGATAAGGTGGAGAGCTGTTTTCGGCATAAATACCGCTTAATAGCTTTTCTCCATTGGGAAGGTGGAGAATTTGATCACAAGACAGTGAGATAATTTCATTGGGGGATTCATATATCATGACCTCCTCAATTTGTCCATCTATATCGCAAGTGATTAAATGAGTATTGGTTCGGAAGTTATCATTGATATCAACCACACTAAATGCTACAAAATAGTTCTCTTGGGTGGAGCTTATTGGATAGTCTCTGGCATCTATGTTAAATTCATTCTGAAATTCAAAGCTAAAGTTTTGAGAAAATAGACTGATGTTGAAAAAAAACAATAGGGAAATAAGTAAATGTTTCATTTTGATATTCTGAATATTATAAATGTTAAAGGATAATACTTTGTAAATGTAATATGGTTTTTTGGGCTTAAACAATCATAAGAAAATATTAACAGTTAAGTTTATGCTTCATTTCACATTGATAACATCCTGTTAAAAACCAAACCCAAAGAAAAACATCCTTATCTTTATGGCAACAATAACCTTATTAAAATTTTAAATATGAATATTGGTATCCCAATGGAGGTGTCGCAACAGGAATTACGTGTTGGGGCTACCCCGAAAACGGTTCAGCGCTTGCTCAAGCAAGGCTTCACTGTTTTTATTGAAAAAGGAGCCGGAGAAAGAGCAAATTATGCTGATAAAGAGTTTGAAGATGCAGGGGCAAATCTAGTTGCCGATGCCAAAGAACTCTATAAAACAGCAGAAATTGTTCTTAAAGTACTCGCTCCTACCGAATCGGAAATAGAATTGATGAATCCCGGCACCGTAACTCTGAGTTACCTCTGGCCAGCTCAAAATCCCGAACTTCTCAAATTACTGGCAGCAAAGAAAATCAATGCCATTGCCATGGATGCCATTCCGCGTATTTCGCGCGCACAGAAAATGGATGTCTTATCCTCTATGGCCAATATTGCTGGTTATCGTTCGGTGATAGAAAGTGCCAATCATTTTGGCCGATTCCTCAATGGGCAGATTACTGCTGCAGGAAAAGTAGATCCGGCTAAAGTTTTAGTGATTGGTGCAGGAGTTGCCGGATTAGCAGCCATTGGAACAGCCAATAGTTTAGGCGCCATAGTGAGAGCCTTCGATACTCGAAAAGAAGTGGCAGAGCAAATCCAAAGTATGGGAGCTACTTTCCTCACGGTAGAAATAGAGGAGGATGGTTCTACAGATTCAGGCTATTCTAAAGTGATGAGTCAAGCTTTTATTGATGCAGAGATGGAGCTCTTTAGTCAACAAGCTAAAGAAGTGGATATCATCATCACCACCGCACAAATCCCGGGTCGTGAAGCACCCAAATTGATACTTGATTATCATGTGGCGGCCATGAAACCAGGCTCTGTTATTGTAGATTTAGCAGCCTCCACAGGAGGTAATTGTGTATTAACTAAAGATGGCGAAGTTTATAAAACCGATAATGGTGTGACAATAGTTGGAAAACTTGATCAACTTCCCAATCAAGCCAGTCAGCTATATGGAAATAACCTCTGTCATTTGCTCGATGATATGGGCAAAAACGAGAATTTCAAGATAGACATGGAAGATGATGTGGTGAGCCGAGCCATGGTCACCTATAATGGTGAAATCAACTGGCCACCCGAACCACTTCCTGTAAGTCCGCAAGCAGCAAAAACGGAGGAGGTTAAGCTTGTGAAATCAGGACCAACGCCTGAAGAAATTTCTAAGAAGAAAGCCACTTCCACAGTCATTAGTTTGGCCGTTATTGGAGCATTATTATTCCTATTAGGGAAAGTAGCTCCTGCTGATTTTATGGGGCATTTCACTGTGTTTGTACTGGCTGTTTTTGTGGGCTGGCAAGTCATCTGGAATGTATCTCATGCGCTTCATACTCCTCTTATGGCGGTTACCAATGCCATTAGTGGTATCATCATTATTGGCGGTTTATTACAAACCACCGATAACCTATCCGACCCCATGACCATCATTGCTTTTGTAGCTATTTTGGTGGCCAGTATTAATATTGTGGGTGGTTTCTTAGTGACACATCGTATGTTGAAAATGTTTAGAAAATAGGAGGAGATATGATAACAGCACAAATTCAAACAGCAGCATACCTCTTTGCTAGTATTTTATTCATACTTAGCTTGGGCGGATTATCGTCGCAAGAATCAGCAAAACGAGGCGTTTTATACGGAATAATAGGTATGGCCATCGCCATTCTCTCCACCGTTTTGGGAGATGGAGCAGAAGGCCATGTTTATATACTCATAGCTATAGCCATTGCATCGCTCATTGGTATTATAGTAGCACGAAAGGTAGAAATGACTTCCATGCCACAATTGGTGGCCATCCTTCACAGTTTTGTAGGACTGGCGGCCGTTTTGGTAGGATTTGGTTCTTACCTCGATCCTGAAACACATCTTCTCATAGGTGCAGAACATACCATCCACCTAGTGGAAGTATTTATTGGTGTCTTTATTGGAGCCATCACTTTTACTGGTTCTATTGTAGCCTGGGGAAAGTTGGACGGGAAAATCAGGAGCAAACCATTGGCTTATAAAGGCCGACATGTGGTCAATATCATATTAGTTATCATTACTATTGCCTTGGGTGTGTTATTTGCACAAGCTCTAGGTGTAGAGGGAATCATGTATCTATATATCATGACTGCCATAGCCTCCTTTATTGGAGTGATGTTGGTGATGGCCATTGGTGGTGCAGATATGCCAGTGGTGGTGAGTATGCTTAATTCTTATTCGGGATGGGCAGCAGCGGCAGCAGGTTTTATGTTGGGTAATGACTTACTCATAGTAACAGGAGCCTTAGTAGGTAGCTCTGGAGCTATTCTTTCTATCATTATGTGTGAGGCCATGAATCGTAGCTTTCTTTCGGTTATTTTTGGAGGATTTGGAGATACACCACAAGGTGAAGCCAAAGCCATTGAAGGAGAAGTAACAGCAACCACACATGAAGAATTGGCGGAGCTATTAAAAGAAGCCAAATCGGTTGTGATTGTCCCAGGATATGGAATGGCAGTAGCCAAGGCTCAATATCCAGTGAAAGAATTGGTAGACTTACTACAGAAGAATGGGACCAAAGTACAGTTTGGAATTCATCCTGTAGCAGGTCGTTTGCCGGGTCACATGAATGTATTATTAGCAGAAGCCAATGTAAGCTACGATATAGTCATGGAAATGGAGGAGGTGAATCATGATCTTCCAGAAACCGATGTGGTGATGGTGATTGGTGCCAATGATATTGTAAATCCAGGAGCGGAAGAAGACGAAACAAGTCCGATATACGGAATGCCGGTGATACAAGTTTGGAATGCCAAAAGTGTGATTGTAATGAAGCGTTCCATGGCCGTTGGCTATGCCGGAGTTCAAAACCCATTATTCTATAAAGAGAATACCGATATGCTTTATGGCGATGCCAAGGATAGTGTGGATAAGATAAATATGGCTTTGAAAGCTTAATGTTTATTTATTTTTTGAGTGATATGTTGGACATTGAGCGTAGTCGAAATGAGTCGAAGAGCACAATTTTGAGTCCATTATACTCAAATAAAAAACCAGAGATTATAAAATATAATCTCTGGTTTTTCTTTTTTATGAAGATGGTTTCGTTATTTTTTGTGTTTGGCTTCGGCTCTGGTCAGTAACTAAAGCAAAAAAAAGTTAAGACTACAGCTTATCAAAAAAGCTGCATTTATCCTCTTCATTTTGTCTTGAAACAAAACGAAGCAAAAATTCAAGACTGATTTGAAATCACTATCTCCGCATTTACAAAAACAAGTTCGGCTGGGTGATCTCCTCGCATACTCGGAGCTTCCCAGACCTCCCTAAGTTTTCATAAACCCTACAATAGTGATTTCAAATAGGTCATCCTCCACTTTCCTTAGAGCTTCCTTTTTCTATAGCTTTATCGGTCTTAAGATTTGAATTTCTGCCGACCATTACTCTATATCCCTAATGTTACATGTTATTAGACCAAAATTAACTATTAAGCAAAAGCAAAGCTATCGCGAAAATGCTGATCAATGTTTTAAATCCGTGTTAATTTGTAGTAATCCGCGGATAAAATAAAAGTATGCGTTTGCCCTGGAGAGTAAGGCCGAAATAAGCGAAGCGATTCACGAATACCAATTAAAATATATAATCTTACATGAGTATGTTGATGTTTTCTGGAAAGGAATACTAAGGTAATTCAAATGCAGGATTATAGATAATCCCAATAATATTCCCCCAAGGATCACGAACCGAAGCGACCATTAATGGCCCACCCACACTATGAGGCTTCTCATGCTCTGTGGCTCCTAATGCTATTAATTTCTCGTATACTTCTTCTATCTTTTCTACACCCCAATAGCTAATGGTATTGTCTCCTTTTATAATTTCGGAGCCCTCCTCAGGTAGTAATCCCAATTCGTAACCAGCAATATTAAATCCCACATAAAAGGGCTCATCAAAATAGGCTTGGGTTTCAAAAGCTTTGGCATACCATTCTTTGGCTTTCTGAAGGTCGCTAACGAAATAGACTACTGTTCTTAATCCTAACATTTTTTCTTTTTTTCAAAATTAGGGAATTTTATTCAGTATTGTTTTTTCTTTCTAAAATAGCGGTGGCTTTATCAGCTTTGATGATGGAATTTCTATATTTTCTAAATTCTTCAAAACGCTCGGGTGGATATTGACCAGCAAGGCTGATGTTTTTCCGGACATAATAAATTTGATTTCCTTCTTGCCATGAAATGGATTCATATATTCCGAAATCAGAAACAAGATTTATGGTATCTGGTAATTTCATTAATTGATACGAGGGTGGGATTTGAAAAGCAATAGTATCTAATTCGGTGCTTCCTCTTTTGATGACGATATCATTTATTCTGTTTTTGTCTTTTTTTATCTTTTTGCTGGAAGCATTAAAATAGAATAAAGGAAGAAACATCTTTGTATTGGAAGTGGAAGCAAACTTTCTAATGGAGAAATCTATATCTTCCTTAATACAAGGGTGAATACTATCAATAAAATCATATTTCAAACTGTTTATTTTGAAACCATTGATATCCACCTTTTTGTATAGATATTCTTTTCTGTCTTCCAGGGATTCGTCTAACTGTGCTCTTCGTTTATTTATTTGTACATTATGGAATTCAGCATAAAAACTTCCTTGAAAACCACCTTCATCATCTAATTGAATGGATGAATTTCTATACAATAAATTATCTGTTTCATTATAGCGTTTTGTTTTTACTAGTTTACTATTTCCATCATTGATTAATAGCGCATATCTGTCATCGGTAAAACTCCCTTGGAAACCAAATGGAGCCGTATTTGAGGTGCATTCTAAAAAAGTAGTATCTCCATGAAGCGGCAAACACAAAATGACATGATTAAACTGATTAAACACTTTATCTTTTTCAAGAGGTGCATGGCCTCCACCGGCATGAACTAAGCAATAATAGGAATCAACTCCTATGGTTTGGAGCAATGCCTGAGTGTAATTTGTTAATCCCTTACAGTCACCATATTTTTTCTCATCTACTTCTAAGGCATCAAATGGTTGCCATCCTCCAACACCTAGTTGAATACTCACATATCGTGTTTGAGATTGCATCCACTTATAAACTAGTTTGGCCTTTTCTCTGTCTTCGACTATGGTATCTGTTAATGAATGGATATAAATTATTGTTTCTGGAGAAAGTTCTTGTCTTCCTTCTTTTAAATCAGCAGACCATTGGCCGAAATCTTCCCATGATTTTAGGCTTCCTTCATAGGCCTCTACTTGAAAATGCTCCAATGGAAAAACGATTCTTGGTAATTGAGTATGAGTAGGTAGACTGTATTTTTCTTCAATAAAAGCAGGAAGGTTTTCGATGGTCCACTTTTTAGAGTTTTCAGACTCCTCAAAAGTATATATAGAATCAGGTAAAGCTCTCATGAAATATTGATATTCTTCTCCACTTGTATTAATAATTTCCAAACTGGCTTTCTCCACATAAACATCGTTATCTGGTTGAGGATACCATGAGGGGAGATGAAAGAAATCGTTAATGGTTTCTTCTATTACAAAATGAACAGTATATGGTGTTTTTTTAACTAATGGTTTATAGTATTTACGCCTTTGATCATCATACATATTATAGGATATAAAACCTTCATCTTCCATCTGTGAAAGTCGAATATTCTCAATTTTTTCACCATTTTCATCATAAATCCAAATCACGGCTTTAGTGATCTTTGAAAAATTGGAATAATAAAAGGCAATTTCTCCCTCATCTTTTCCTTCGTTATCTAGAATGGTGATGGCAAACTCTTCCTTTATATCAATATGTTTTTTAGATTTGAAATGAACAATTTTGGAATGATTCCGAACTATGGCATTGGTCATCATAGAAACTTCTGGACCTGTTCCCAGATATTTGGTTTGGGGCTTTGTTTGTGCATATCCACTACCAAATATCAGAAAAAGGAGGAGGCTAATTAGGTAAATTCTCATATGTATTATAATTGCTTAAGAACAATAGGTTGTTTCTGCTGAGTTACAAAATAATCAAAAAATGATTTCAAATCTTCATATTGCTCGGTATGGTACATGGCTTGATCCACATTGAATTTTACAGAAACGGTAATCGTATTTCCTCTTGCTACTGAGTTTAAGGAAAAGCCAATGGTTTTGTCAGAATTAGTAACACGAGTAGGTTGTGGTAATTCTTCAATAACAAATCCTTCGGGAATGGTATACATATAGGTGTAATCTAGGCTAATAGGATATATAAAATCAATAGGAAACTCACGGGTATCTTTTTTGAAAGGGTTCTCGTCAAAATCTTTAAATAGAATAGGTTCTAAGGTAAGTAAGTCTCCCATATCATTGATGAGCTCCTCATTTTCAAAACTGAATTTCACACCAACTGCTTTTTGAGTATTCTCCACATCTATCAAGCTATAGTCTGAGATTTCATAATCCTCTAGTCCATTTTTTTGTTTTGAAATATATTCTTCTTCACTTCCTTCTTTTTGTATGCTTCTTCGAATAGATTGGCCAGCATAGCCTTGCTCTTTTGTTTGGCAGCTTCCAGATACCATTAGATCCTCATCAAAAGTAGCTTGGACAAAAACGCGACGTTTATATTTCATATGAGTCTCTAAAGCCACCCATTTACTATGTTTTTCATCCAATACTAAACCTTTACCATTTAAGCATTTCGAAGGTAAGGCATTGATGCCTGAATAATCAGTAGCCACATCCACTAAAAAAACCTCTTCATCAATAGTAATATAACAAATCAAATAATTTAAATCTTCTATTGAAGGTTTTGACTCCATGAGGATACCGTTATTTCTGGTGCTTAAAGCCAATGGCCTTGAGGTGATTCCCAATTGATGAAGAGTACCTAATAATAGCATATTCAAATCACTGGAACGACCTCTTTTATTTTTGATCACCTTGTTAAAATCTCTACTTGGGTAGAATCTGTTTTGGTTATTCCACTGGTATTGACCTCTAATATAATTAATAGCAGAAAGAACTTGCTCCTCTTTAGTTACAGCTGAAGAATCTGCTAAAACATGAGCGGTAATATCTTTGTAAAACCTTTCTTTTTTTACGAGGCCACCAAAATAGTCGCTTTTCATGGCATCCTTAGCTACTTCTTGCCAAGTGGTGGTATATTCCTTATAATATTGACCCGGGAAATTGATATTTCTTAATTCGTAGTCTATTTGAGTTTTATAATTGATAACTGGAGCCATGAAATTATCTTGTTCCATGGAAGGGATGTTCTGAAAAATCCAAGTATCTTGAATCTTTCCTTCAATACGGTGGTGGTCACTAAAACTAAGAGGAACCCTACCTTTCATAAAGTATTTAAATTCTAATTGTTCAATATATTCCACATATAATTCACTCCATAGTACAGGAATATCTTGCTGCGGATGATAGGTAGGTAAATAGGTCACATAATCAGAGGTAATACTATACTTATATTCCAAAACACTGCCGGCTTTTACATTGGTAAAAGCAAATTTGTGGATATCCCAGTTGCCTTCCTCTTCAATAAATCGACTGTCTTTATCGAGTTTGGTTTCTATGATTTCACCATTTTCTTCATTATAAGTAACTGCTTTAAAGTAGGAAATTTTATCTCTGTTTCCGTTGCTATGATACAGGCCGATAGCGAAATCAGACATTTTGGCTATACCATCAGTATTCAATATTTTAATTCTTCTATAAACATCTATTGAAAGCTTGATGCCCAAGTTAGGTAGGTATTCAAGAGAATACCTGTTGAAATCACCAAGAATGACAGCATCTGCTGTAGAGTCTATATCACAAGTAGTCATGCGTAATTCTTCAAGGCTTACCTTTCCAAATTTCATTTTGTTTTTGGGTCGTTTTTGAGAGAAGGCAGCAGTAATAATAAGGATAGATAATAGTAAAAAGGTAAATCGTTTCATAAAATTGGCTTAAGGAATGCTGTTTATACGTTTTTGAAGGTTCAAATATATAAATTTACTGCTTATATACTGTTTTGAGAATAATATTTCTTCATGATTTACTGAGGATTAAGAAATTCACTTAAGCGAAAAGAATAAATATTATCATATTTCAGAATATGGGAATCATCAGTAGAATACACTATAGATATTCCCTTCCTTTTTCGTTTCTTTGCAAAAAAATAATAGATATGATTCCTTTTTCACCACCAAGAATGGATGAGAAAGTTGTGGAGGAAGTTTCTGCAGCTTTATTATCGGGTTGGATTACCACTGGACCTAGAACCAAAAAACTCGAAAGAAATTTAGAGGAGTATACTGGTGCCGATAAATGCCTGTGTGTGAGTAGTGGTTCTGCCGGATTAGAACTGATTTTGCGCTGGTATGGTGTAAAGGAAGGTGACGAAGTTATTGTTCCTGCATATACCTATGCAGCATCAGCCAATGTGGTTGTGCATTGTGGCGCTAAAGTGGTTTTTGTGGATGTGAACGAGTCGGATTTCAATATCTCAGTATCTGAAATAGAAAAAGCGATTACATCAAAAACCAAAGCCATTATTGCGGTAGACTTGGGAGGTTATCCTGCAGATTATAAGGAGATTCTTAATCTTGTGGAATCGAAAAAGGGTTTGTTTCAAGCTCAAAGCCCGGAACAAGAATTGCTCGGCCGTCCTTTGATATTGTCAGATGCAGCTCATTCTATTGGTGCAGAATATGATGGGAATAAAGCAGGAAGTTTTACCGATATCACAGTTTTCTCATTTCATGCGGTGAAAAACCTAACCACAGCTGAAGGTGGAGCGGTTTGTTTGAAGCTTCCGGAAGCTTTTGATGTGGAAGAAATATATAAAGACCTAAATAGAAAATGTCTGCATGGCCAATCGAAAGATGCCCTAGCAAAAACACAGATTGGGAATTGGCGCTACGATATTTTAGAGGCTGGATATAAGTATAATATGACTGATATTCAGGCAGCCATCGGACTCGTTGAACTGGAACGCTACGAAAACGATATGTTGGTGAGAAGGAAAGAAATATTTGAGCAATATACTCAAGCTTTCTCAAAACACCCTTGGGCTCATATTCCAGAGTATAAATCTTCAATAAAAGACAGCAGTTATCACCTATACCTCCTCCGAATTAAAGGTATTACAGAAAGTCAGCGTGATCAAATTATGGAGGGGATTTTTAAGAAAGAAGTATCGGTGAATGTGCATTATATTCCTTTACCTATGATGACTTTCTATAAAAATGAAGGATATAAAATAGAGGAGTACCCACAAAGCTATCAGAACTATCAACATGAAATCACCCTGCCGGTATATTATGATCTTTCAGAAGATATGGTAAACGAAGTGATACAAGCAGTGGTAGATTCTGTGGAAGTAGTTATGGCATAAAAAACAAGACCCGCATTTTGTATTGCGGGTCTTATTAACGAAAATAGGATGCAATTATAATTCGGTTTTAATTCCTTTGATGAAATCATTTTGCAAAGCTCTGATCATACTTTTGGCTTCTGTAATATATTTTTTAGGATCAGCCATAATATAATATTCACCAGATCGGGCTAAACCCAACCACTCAGAAGTACTTGCATTTTCTTTTACTTCCTCTAATCCAAGCGACCAGTCTGCATTACCCCATACAGGCATATCCTTATAATAAATTTCCACTTTACCCCCAGGCGTAATCACATATATCATTACAGAAACAGCCATAACTGCATTGGTTTGCAAGTTGATACTTTTATAGCCTCTACCTCCATCGAAAGAAGCAAAAGTAACATAGAAGTCCACCATCATTAAATTGTAATTTTCTTTTAAAACCAATTTCTGATAGAAATTACCCATGGTCGTAATATTGGTGGAAAGGTAGAGATTCTTATCAGTTGGGTAAAAACTCACATCCTCATGAACTGCCCCAACTCTGTAACCCAGAATAGAACTGTCAGTTATTTTCTTTTTACCATCTCTAGATGTTTCTGTTCCTACATTTCCAATAAATTCACCTCTTTTCTCTTTGGATTTTCTATCGCTTGCGAAATCGCTTGTTAATACATCTCCACCATCGGTAATGTGTATTCCTGCGTCTTGCAATCCATTAACCAACTCCAAATAGAGTTCGTCAACCATTATTTGATAAGAGTTGTGGTCTATTCCTCCCAGACCTGCTTTGGAATATACCGCCTTGGTAGCAGAGGACTCGGAGCCTTTCATTAAAGTAGCCTGATGAATGGCATAACCATTAATAAATGTTTTATTGTTTTTTAGAGTTTTGCTTCCTCCTCCATTAATGCTTACTTTTCTTTTGTGTTCTTTTTCAAAATTATACTTAGACCAATCGGTCTGAGCCAATAGGCTTCCACTCACAAATAGTAATGATAATAAGATCAGTTTTGTTTTCATTTGTTTCTTTTTTTGAATCCTTAATAGATGCAAAATTACCTTTGTAAGGATAAATCTACAATTCGCCATATGCCGTATTTGTTTATGGAATAATCATTTTTCTAGTTTTAATTTTGATTACCAAGTGAATTTTTTTGCACTTTTGTGACTCTAATAAATCAAGAACTGAATATTTTGAAAAACCTAAAGCCACTCATTTTACTCCTATTTGCTCTTTCATTTATACTATGGAATTCTAATTTATCCATGGCTCAAGAATCGGCAATACAACAGATTGAATTTAATTTCGCTCCTCTATCTAAAGACAATCCAAAGGGAGATGTGACCTGCATTATTCAAGATAGTGTGGGCTTTATATGGTATGGAACCTGGCAAGGACTTTATAGGTACGATGGTAAAGAAGCTATAAATTTCTCGTCGAAGAATTACGGAAAGATAGGCAGGAAAATTTCAACTTTGCATCTCGATAAGCAGGGAATGATTTGGGTAGGAACCTATTCAGAGGGTTTGTTTACCATCTCCCCGCAAAATCAGAAGATTAAACTCTACACCCAAATTAATGGAGTAGAACTGAGAAATATATTAGCCATTTCTGAATTGAAAAATGGGCAGGTTTATATTGGAACCAACGATGGATTGTTTATCTATAAACCCCAAACAGCTACTTTTCAATATTCTCCATTTACCAATAAAAAAGGAAAAGAAGTCAATATTAGAGTGTCTGCTATTCATGAAGATCAACTGGGAAATATTTGGCTGGGAAGCGATCATGGTGTTTTTCTTTATAATTACGATAAACAACAGGTTTCAGCGGTGTTTCTTGAATTCTCTGAGTTTATTCACAGCATTATTTCCGATGAGAATGGAAATGTTTGGGCTTCTGGTATCGATGGAATCATGAGTTTTACGGCTTCAAAAGGCAATTGGCATCATCCTACAATCGACCCCTTTGGAGAAGATTTTCATTTAGAGGAAGTTCATTATATGATGAATTCTGGCTTAAACTCTAATCTCATTTGGATTGGAACCAGAACTGGCATCTATTTATACGACAGATACACCTTAAAAAGTATCGTTCAACCATTGATGATGCAAGATAATCAGAGGATGGCTCCGGGAATACTGTCAGTTTTTGAAGATAGAAATGGGGTTCTGTGGCTTGGAACTGAATCTGGAATATTTAAATATGATCAGCATCGCAAACCATTTTACTCTTTCAAAGGATTAAAACCCATTGGTGATGTTTCCACATTGTCATTATATAGCGAGCATGAAATATTGATGAGTACCTTTTCCGATGGTTTGTTGAAAGCAAATCTAGATGAACAAGGCCAAATTACCCAAGTGAAAAACATACATATTCAACAGCCTGGTGCTTCTGATGTGAAATGGAGTAGCTTATATAGTGCACTTACTGATGAGGATGGACATATTTGGATAAGTAGTAAAGGTTATGGAACTTTTAAGCTGAAATTAATAGGCGAGAAAAATCCACAAGCCATAGTGATAGATGAGTATTCTGAGGAAAGTAACAAAGGTCTTAACGATAATCATGTGATGGTATTAAATAAAGACCAAAGCGGTGTGATTTGGGCAGGAACTTGGAATCATGGGCTTCTGTATTACGATGAATCAACAAATACTTTTTTAGAACTAAAAAACAAAAGGTCTAAGGAATTAAAGAAGTTTCCTATTTCTAAAATCTCCTTTCTCAAGGGGAATAAAGTGGTGTTAGGGAGTAGAGGAAATGGAGTTTATATTTTACACCTCAATCAAACTCAGGATTCAATCTTAGAATTTGAACATTATAAATATCTTCAAGACAATAGTATAAGTATTGGAAACAATTATATTACAGATATTTATATAGATAATGATGAAGCTTGGTTCAGTAGTGAGTTTGGTTTAAATAACTATAAATTAGAACCTAAGGAATTTTCTTATAATGTAGTTGAAGAGTCATCTAAAACAGTTTTGCAGTCCATTGCTTCAGTAAAAAATGATGAATTATGGATTTCTTCTATTAAAGGAATTTATAGGATAAAAAGAAATAAAGCTGATAGATATACCATTCGAAACTACAATGTTTACGATGGTTTGGCTGGAAATATGTTCAATGCCAATTGTGTTTTGAGAGTTAAAAACCGATTGTATTTTGGAGGTCCTGATTATGTGATTTCATTTAAGCCTGATGAGATAAAAGACAATTTACAAGATGCTGAGGTTACGCTTACTCAGTTAAAAGTATTCAATACGATAATTATTCCCCAAGAGAAATTTGAGGATGATGTTATATTAGATAAATCGCTTTGGTTAAGTAAAAGCATAGAATTGAGTCACACCCAGAACTCCTTTTCCTTCTCTTTTGCTAATTTCAACTATTCATCTCCAGAGAAAATTTCTTATGCCTATCAACTAGAAGGTTACGATAAGGATTGGCGCTATGCAAAGCTCCCACAAGCCCAGTATACCAAGGTTCGATTTGGAAAATATAAACTCAAAGTAAAGTGTACCAATAGCGATGGAATATGGAGCGATCAAATTACTACAGTTGATATTATGATATCCCCTCCTTGGTGGTTTACCAAATTGGCTTTTATTATTTACATTCTTATTTTTATTGGCGCCTTATATCTGACCTACTATATTTTAACTTATCAGCAAAGGCTGAAAGTAAGAGAATTAGAGCAGAAAAAGGAATTGGATATTTACGATAGTAGAATGCGTTTTTATACCAATATTTCTCATGAATTTAGAACACCGCTCACCTTAATTCTTGGTTTTGTAAGCAGAATGAGAAGCTTAGAACCTCAACTACTCAAGCAAAGTGATTTAACCGAAAAAATAGATAGAAACGCTAAAGTTTTACTACAGCTCATTAACGATATTATGGATTTGAGGAAGTTAGAGAAAGATGAGATTAGGTTGAGAAAAGAGAATATCAATCCTGTGAACTTCTTCCAATCCTTAAGTGAGGATTTTATTCATCTATATCCAAGCAAAAATATTGAATTGAAATTTGTTAACGAGATTCAAAGCGCTGTGAGCATTATTGGCGATCAAAACCGATTGAAGTCTATTTTCAATAATCTACTTTCCAACGCCGTTAAATTTTCTGAAGGAAAAAGCCAAGTAACCGTTGAATTGAGCTTGGGAAAAAGAACAGAAAGCAAAAATACTTGGTACAGAAGTAGTTCTAGGCAACAGAAAAACAAGCAGTATTTTGTGTTAAAGATTAGCGACCAAGGAATTGGTATGACAAATAAAGAAATATCTCAGATTTTCGAACGCTATTATAGAAATTCTCATTCTTATCAGGAAGGCATTACCAATACCCCAGGAAGTGGTATAGGATTGTCTTTTGTAAAAATGCTAGTCGATTTACACCATGGATTTATAGAAGTGACTAGTGAGAAGAACCAAGGATCTCAATTTTCCATATATTTCCCTACTGCCGAAGAAATGAGTACTGAACAAAACTCTAGCGCAGCCAAAACTCCTTTACTCATCAACGCTGAAAAGCAGCAAATAGAAGAGGAGGTCAAAAAATCTACTCAGGAGAATCAAAATATCATCCTCATTATTGATGATAATACAGAAGTACGAGAGCTACTGAAAGAGATATTAGGGGATGATTTTAAAATCATAGAAGCCATAGATGGTAACGATGGCTGGCAAAAGGCCAATGATACCATCCCCGATCTTATCATCTCCGATGTGATGATGCCAGGCTTGGATGGGAATGTGTTAACTGAAAAGCTAAAAACCACAGAAGTCACCAGCCATATCCCTATTATTCTGCTTACTGCTTTACCTACCACAGAAGACAGAATTAGAGGATTGCGTCATGGAGCAGATTCCTATATTCCAAAGCCTTTTGACCCAGAACATTTAATGGTAAGGATAGAAAAGCTCATCGAAATTAGAACCAAGTTAAAAGATAAGCATTATAAAGACTTTGTGGTTAGACCTGATGAAGAGGAGGTTCAGGAGTCGGATCCATCTACCATTTTCATCAATAAGCTTAAAGAGTTGATTGCTGAGAATATGCATAATTCCGAATACGAGATTTCTAATATCTGTGAGGAAATAGGCATCAGTAGAATGCAATTGTATAGAAAGCTCAAAGCTACTGTTGGTTACTCCGCAAACGAGATGATTAGAAAGATGAGGCTCCACAAAGCCGCACAGCTATTATTATTGCCAGAAGCACGAGTGTCACAAGTAACCTACGATGTAGGCTTTAACGATATTCAGTATTTCAGAAAGTGCTTTATAGTTGAGTTTGGAAGTACTCCTTCTGCTTATATTAAGGAGAAGAAGGCACAGAAAAGTACTGAAAGTGCCTAGAGTATGTTAAAGTACTTAGAATTAAATTTAAGAAGTTCAAAGTTTGTTGTTCAAAGTTTAGCGTTTGTAAGGGATGAGAGCCTTGTAAAGGATCGCGTCCCTGATTCATTTAACCCTTATGCATTTTTATTGCGACTTCATTGCGGATTTACCTTTGTATATTTTGTGTGGAATAATAAAAAAATAGGCACTTAGAAGTAACAAAGATTCCTTGGTATTAGGATTTATTATTTCAAAAATAACTCTAAAATTGATATCACAAAAACACATAAATAAGATAAAATAAGTAGTAATTTACCTCCTTAGAAAGTGAATATTGCACATGTTTGAAGCAAATCAAAGGCAAAATACAAAACATTTCATAAAAATTTCAAACCTTACATATATCCGATAGTCATAATTAATATTTATTTAATAGATTGAAAATCAATGATTAAAATCTAATGTTACAGCAATGAAATATTTGTCACCCCTATTTGAAATATAAGCCCACCCCTAATGACTGATGTGAAATATACTTTTGTGTCATTATTATGAGAAAATTATATATTTATTAAAAACACAAAAAGAAACATTTATGTATTTACGTCTAAGAGTTTTTTCTTTGCTAGTGATGTTTGGAATGATCGGAATCTCTGCTTTCGGTCAGGTCGGCAAAGTCACGGGTAAAGTTGCAGGTACTACTGGAGAAACTATTCCAGGTGCTAACGTATTTGTTGTGGGTAGTACCATTGGTACTGCAACAGATATGGATGGGAATTTTGTGCTCGATAATGTTCCAGTTGGGGAAACTACAATTTCAGCAACATATATCGGTTACAAATCACAAAATCAAACAATCACTATTAAAGAAGGTGAGGAACAAACCATCACTTTCAAATTAGAATCAGAATCGGTCCTAATGAATGAAGTAGCTGTTGTGGGTTATGGTATTCAAAAGAAATCTGACCTAACCGGCTCTATTGCTTCTGTAGAGAAAGAACAGCTGACTCAAACTGGAGCTACGGATGTAAATCAAGCAATTCAAGGTCGTGTTGCTGGTGTTGCGGTTACAGCAAACTCTGGTGCTCCTGGGGATGGTTTCAAAGTAAGGATTAGAGGTACAGGTACTATCAATAATAGTGACCCTCTTTACGTTGTTGATGGTTTTCCAACCAAAGACATTCGTTATTTAACTCCAAATGATATTGAGAAAATGGAAGTATTAAAAGATGCTTCTGCTTCTGCTATCTATGGTTCTCAAGGTGCCAACGGTGTTATCATCATTACTACTAAAAAAGGTGAAGTATCGCTAAATAGTGATGGTAAAATGAAACCCATTTGGAATTTTAATGCTTATTATGGTGTTCAAACTCCTCAAAAACAAATAGATATGTTGAATGCTACTGAGTATTCTACATTACGTTTAGAAGCTTATGGTAATGATGGTTCTGAAGTTCCTACTGATATCTTTGAGCGTTTGAACTATGTGATTGATGGTAATTATGAAGGTACCAATTGGCAAGATGAAGTATTGACCAATGCTGCTATCCAAAATTACTCTTTATCTGTTTTAGGTGGTAACGAAAGCGTAAAATACCAAATGAGTGGTACATATTTCAAGCAAGATGGTATTGTTAAGAATAGTGGTGTTCAAAATATCTATTTAAAAGCCAATACCGAAGTGAAATTCACAAAATGGTTAAAAGGTGGATTGAATTCTTCATTATTCAATATGGAACAATCCAATTATAATGGCGATTTATACGAAGGTGTTTTACCCGGTGCTTTAAGAGCAGATCCTGTAACTCCAGCTTGGGATGTTACAACTAATAATTGGGGAAGAGCCGATTTGTCTTATATCAATAACCCTGCACGTATTGTTGACGAATCTAAATATGCAAAAACTAAAGATTTCAAATCTTTAAATATTGTTTGGGCCGAAGCTCAAATCATTGAAGGTTTAACCTTTAAATCTCAATATGGATTTGATTATCGCTCCTATAACTATAAAAACTATTCTCCTGAGTTCTTCATCTCTACCGATGAGCAACGTTCTCAAAGTTCATTATATAACAAGCCAGCAAATTCTATTCATTGGGATTGGCAAAACTACTTGAACTATAATCTTCAAATTAAAGAACATAGCTTGAATGCTATGGCTGGTATGGAATCTCAATACTCCAATTGGGAAGAAATTGAACTAACTACTTATAATGTTCCTGAAGATGAAGCCTTACAATATCCTTCTTCTGCTGAAAGCTTAGATGCTTCTTTTAACTCAAACCAGTGGGAACACTCTTTATTGTCTTATTTTGCTCGTATCAACTATAGCTTCAAGGATAGATATTTATTAACAGCTACTATGAGAGCCGATGGTTCTTCTAAATTTACTGAAGACCACCGTTGGGGTTATTTCCCATCATTTTCAGCTGGTTGGAATATGAAGAAAGAGAACTTCTTAAGTGAACAAGATTGGTTAACAGCTCTTAAATTAAGAGGAGGCTGGGGACAAGTTGGTAACGAAGGTTCTGTTGGAAACTATGCTTATGTAACTACAGTAACTCCTGGTAATTATTATCCTTTCGGTGGCCTTCCTGTTTCAGGTTCTATACCTACCACATTGAGTAACCCAGAAATTCAGTGGGAAGTTTCTACAAGTGTAAATATTGGTATAGATGCTGGTTTATTCGACGATAGAGTTTCTTTCATCTTCGATTATTACCAAAGAACAACATCTGATATGTTATTACAAGTTCCAATTCCTGAATATGTAGGTGCTTTTGCTCCATTCGTAAATGCCGGTGAAATGAAAAACTCTGGTATCGAATTAACTTTAGGATATAGAAATGCAGATCATAAGTTGAAATATGAAGTTGGTGCCAACTTTAGTACCATCAAAAACGAAGTAACTAGCTTAGCTGGTGGAGAACCTATAGAAAGTGGAAACATTAGCAAAGTAGGTAATACCACAAGAACTGAGGAGGGTAAAGAATTAGCCTATTTCTATGGTGTAGAAACAGATGGTATCTTTAATACTCAAGCTGAACTAGATGCACATGTAAATGCAGAAGGTGAAGCTATTCAGCCCAATGCTGCTCCTGGTGATGTGAAATTCATCGACCGTAATAATGATGGTAAAATTAATGAGGATGATAGAACGTATTTAGGTAGTGCTACTCCAGACTTTATCTATGGTGGTTATGTGAACTTAGCTTATAGCGGATTCGACCTAAAGTTATTCTTACAAGGTAGTCAAGGTAATGAAGTGGTGAATGGCTTAACTCGTTTCACTAATTCCTCTAATGGTTGGGAAAACTCTGTTGCAGATAGAATGGACAGATGGACAACAGAAAATACCAGTAGCGATGTGCCAAGAATGACGGATAAGGATTTGAATAAAAACATAGAAACTTTCTCTGACAGATATGTTGAGGATGGTAGCTATTTCAGGTTGAAAAATGTTCAGATTGGTTATACCGTACCTGTGAAGAAAAAGTATGTTTCTAATTTGAGAGTTTATTTCTCTATAGATAATGCGCTTACTTTCACTAAGTATAAAGGATTTGATCCCGAAATTGGTGATTATTATAATAATCCATTATACTCTGGTATCGACATCGCGAATTACCCAACAGCTCGTACTTTTATGTTCGGAATTCAACTGACCTTTTAATTAATTGAGTTAACTAGAAAAAAAGAAAATTATGAATTTAAGTAAATATATCATTCCTCTTTTATTTATCAGTCTGTTGTTAACTTCAGCTTGTAAAAAGGAATTCTTAGAAAAAGAACCACTGGGGGTTCAAACCAGTGAAAATCTATTTAATACTGCAGAAAATGCTACCCTAGCCGTAAATGCTTGTTACGATCCACTTTCTTGGGATGAGGTTGACAATGCTGACCACAACTACGAATGGATGTTTGGTGATGTCATGAGCGACGACAGTGAAAAAGGAAGTATGCCAAGTGATTTACCACAAATTACAGAAATGCAAGAGTGGAGAACAACTGCTAATAATAGCTTCACAGCAGCGGTTTGGCATAATGTTTATATCGGGCTTTTCCGTTGTAATACTGTTATCCTTAACCTTCCTGAAGCTGAGGGTGTAAATACTGAAATTAAAAACAGACTATTAGGAGAAGCTTATTTCCTTAGAGGATATTATTACTTCTATTTAAGCAGATTGTTTGGTGGTGTTCCTTTGTTTGACGCTCCAGTTAATCCTTCCGAAATTGATAATGTACAACGTGCAAGCCTTGCTCAAACTTATGCTCAAATAGATGCAGATTTTGCCATGGCAGCTAGCTTACTTCCTGAAAAATCAGCTTTTGATGCCAACGAAATGGGAAGAGCAACCAAAGGTGCAGCATTAGCCTACCAAGCACGTGTAGCTATGTATCAAATCGGAACTGAAAATGCAAACAATCACAATTGGCAAGAAGTTTATGATTTAACCAATGCCATTATTGGTAGCGGTGAATATTCTTTAGCTAGCAACTATTCTTCTATCTTCGAGATGGAAGGGGAAAATGGTTCTGGTTCTATCTTTGAAGTACAATGTGTTTCGAATAATGAAGATTGGGGTCCAAGAAAAACAGGAACAACAAATACTGTGATTCAAAATCCTAGAACTACTTGGGGCTGGGGATTTAATAACCCAACACAAAACCTAATGGACAGTTACGAAACTAATGATCCTCGTTTAGCCAATGTTATGTATGGAGATGGTTCTGTGGTTCATGGTAATGTGATTGAAATTGATATTGCTGAAAATGCAACTGGATATTTAAGTCGTAAAGCGGCTTTAGAACCAGCTTTCAAGCCTTCAAATATTAAAGATAGCCCACAGAATATTAGAAAATTCAGATTCGCAGATGTGATTTTAATGAATGCTGAAGCTGCTTACCATACTGGTAATGAAAGTTCTGCTATTGCTAGCGTCAATCAAATTAGAGCTAGAGCAAAAGCAAGTACATATCCAAAAGGAGCTAGCGAAGGAAGCATGGAATATGATGCCATTCCAGAAGCTGACCTAGAGGGTGTTTTAGACCCTTTACCAAATACACTTACTGGACAAGAATTACTCAATGCCATTTGGAAAGAAAGAAGAAACGAATTGGCCATGGAAACTCTACGTTACTGGGACTTAATTCGTACGGGTAGATATTTGAATACACTGTCAGAAGAGGTGAAAGGCCGTTGCCAATCACATTCTCTGACAGGAACCGCTAATATTATTCCTGTATTGCCTATTCCTGTAAATGAAGTACAATCTTGGGGTCTTTCACAAAATCCTGGTTATTAATCATTCACTTCTTTTAGTGAAACAAAACTTAGAAAAATGAGAAAAAATATATTTAATAGATTTATCATGCTTTCGATGGTCTTTGCAGGGAGTCTTCTTTTATGGTCTTCTTGTGTAAAGGAAAAGGAATTTTCAGAAGACTATGATGTCCCTTGGCCTGTGCCAGTAATTAGTGAATTCTCACCAAAAGTTGCAGATATCAGTACTGATTTTGTAATCACTGGTAGTTCTTTAGAAAAAGTAAAGACCGTTACTGTTGGTGGAACCACTTGTGTAATTACTGAGCAAACTGATAGTAAATTAACCGTTACTTTACCACGTGTGGTTACCTCTGGTAAGATTGAGTTAACTAACGTTTATAAGAAGTCTGCTATTAGTGAAGAAGCTCTTGCTATTACCTATCCCAATACTAGTGTTACTGGATTTCCTGAAGTCATTTATGTGGACTATCCATTCATCATTACTGGTGAAAATATGGACTTAGTAACTAGCTTAACTCTAGGAGATACTACTTTTACTTTTGATGGCTCTACAGCTACCGAAACTGAATTAACAGTGGCTACTAAAGGTGCTGGACTAGAAGTGGAAACACAAATCACTAATATCAAATGTTTAGCTGGTAATGACATTCAGAATTCAGAAATGATTCCTGTGGAAGTGAAAGAAATTCTTCCTCCAGGTTCTGAGCCTTTCTTTATGTTAGACTTTGAGGATGCCGTTGATAGATATACTTTCTGGGATGGAAGCCCTGTTCATGGAGAAGAAGAATATGGTATCAATCTTTCAGGTATAGAAGCTTATGCACCTTCTGGGGGAAGCTACTACCAAACAGTAAAAATGGACCCTGTTCCTGAATCTGCTGATTGGGCATATTTTGGTGAAGTAGCCTATGGTGATAAATCTGGTGATGCAGGATTTACAAGAATCGACTTAAGTCAATTCCGCGACCCACATATCTCATTATTGATAAATAGTGGAAGTGGTGTAGCTAGAATTATGTTTGAAGTTTATGAAAGCGAGAAATTTGCGAACCACGTAGATGCTATCAATACCAATGGAGAATGGCAATGGGTTTCTATACCTATTGGTCCTGGAACCGATTTCCAAAATTGGGGTGCCAATGGTTGGGATGGTGACGATAATGATGGTGTTCTTGACTATTCTATCATTAGATATATCCAAATAGGAATGGGAACTGGTGATGTTGGTGCAGGAAACAGATGGGAAATCAATATGGATAATTTCCAAATTACTGATGGCCCTGTGAGCTCACCAAATAATGATACCGAAACGCTTTATACATTCTTTGATTTTGAAGATGGCAACGATCCGTTTGTACATGGTGACTGGCAATCAATGGTAACTAGTACAAGTGCAATCAATGGTGGTGGTTTAGCAGCTCCACAAGGTTCTAATTATTTACAAGTTTCTGCCGAAGTTGTTGAAGAAGGCTGGAACTGGTGGGGAAATCTTGAGATGTATGATCTCACTATTGACCTTACTGAAGTAGGAACTCCTTATATTAGTTTCTGGGTAAATAACGAAGGCCGTGAAGTTACTTTTGAAGCCGAAGTAGGCGACTATAATGGTGGTAAATGGGGAACCAATTGGAGTATTCCTGCTTATGATGGATGGCAAATCTATACACTCAATGTAAATACCGCTGCTTGGGGTAATTGGGGTGCAGATACTGATGAGCCAGATTTCTCAGGACTTACTCATATCAAATTAGGATTTAATTCTAATAATCAACCTGTTGGTCCTTACGACTTATTCGTTGATAATTTGATACTCACTGATGGTCCATACTTTCAGAAATAAATAAAACTGAGAGAAGCTGCTTGAACCTAAAGTGTTTGGGCAGCTTCTTTTTTAAATTTATAGATGAGTTTAATGATTCATTTAATCGATTGATTTTTTGCTCCCTTTAGGGAAAGGGGCAATCAAAAAATCAGCTAATTCTTATAAAAATCAGCTATGAAACTAAAATTCTTATTTCTGTTTTTACTTTTACTTCCTTTTTTTGCATATACCCAAAGCATTATTCTCGATGATTTTTCTGGAGATACCTTAAAAGAAAACTGGTATGCAGAAGGAACTACTTTTACTTTAGGTCTCGAAAATGAATCCATGAAGATTGATTATTTGAGAAATGAAAACAGCTGGGAATGGGATCAGTTTCATTTTAATATGGACGAAAGTATAGCATTAAGAAGTTATACCATTCATCTGAAAATAAAAGTAGATATCGCTACTCAATTGACGGTAAAGCCAGTTTATGATAATGGTAGCGACGATTGGATTCAAATACAATTGCAAGAAAGTACCAACTGGCAAGAGATTGCCTTTGAGGTTTTAAGCGAGGAAACTCGTCAACTCACCACCCTGTTTTTCTATTTCGATGCCGGTAGCACAGCAAATGCTCAAGGCCTGTTTTTTATGGATGATTTATTATTAGAGACCTCCTCTAAAGTATCATTAAACAAAGCTGTAATTTCAGCAAATACCTATCATGACCAAGCGGAGGAGGGCAGCCAAGAAGGCCAATTCCTTTCAGGTTCAAAAGAAATTTATGCTTCAGCCATTTTTGAAGCACAAGAAGTTTTAGACCATACTGAAGCCTCCCAAGAGCAAATAGATTTAGGATTACTACAATTAAATGAAGCCACAAGAATAATGGAATTGGCTTGCATTAGAGATGCTGTAGTTAGTTCAGAAACTTTGATTCTTGCCAATGTTGATGCCACTCGAGAAACCAGAAATCTATACTATAATCTACAACAACTTTCTAGTCATCATTTGCTTTTTGGCCATCACGATGTCACAGCCTATGGGGTTAACTGGACTGGTGAAGCCAATAGATCTGATGTAAAAGATGTATGTGGTTCTTATCCTGCAGTTGCCTCTTGGGATTTTATGGGAATAGCCGCAGGAAATAATGCTTCTGAAGATAAGAGCAGAGTAGAGTTCTTCCATAACCAAGGAGGAATCAATACCTTTTGCTGGCATTATGATAATCCCTATGGTGGAGATTTTTATTGGGAGAATAATCCTTATCCCGATTCTAATGTGGTGACTTCATTAATGCCCGGAGGATTCAATCACGAATCTTTTGTGTCCAGTTTAGATAAAATTGCCCAGTTTTGTAAAACTATAAAAGGAAGTAGAGGAGAGTCTATCCCTATTATCTTCCGACCTTGGCATGAGCATAATGGCGATTGGTTTTGGTGGGGAGAGTCCCATTGTTCCATTCAAGAATACAAAGAGCTTTGGCAATACACCGTTGATTATCTGATTGAAGAAAAACAAGTAAATAATCTACTTTTCTCCTATTCTCCAGATGTTTTTATCAATAAAGCCAAATACCTACAACGCTATCCTGGCGATGAGTATATCGATATTTTGGGTTTCGATGATTATCAAGATGTGAAAAATGAAAGCACCTTAGATAAATTCCAGGAGCAACTGATTTATGTGGTGGAAATGGCAGAAGAGAGAAATAAAATTGCAGCTCTAACAGAAACAGGTTTGGAGAGAATTACCAAGGATAACTGGTTCACTACCTTTTTGGAGGAGCCCATTATTAGCGATGAGGTGAGTAAGAAAATAGCCTATGCCGTAGTATGGAGAAATGCCAGCACTTCCCATTTTTATGCACCCTATCCTGGGCATAGCAGTGTCCCCGATTTTCAGGATTTCTATGCCAGCGATTTCAGCATGTTTATGGACCAACTCCCAGAATTATTCAACGAATTACAAAAAGATTATAATGACATAGAAGAATTAGAGAATGTTTCCTCCATTATAAAAGCCTATCCTAATCCTGTAGGCGATCAGCTTCATCTTTATGCCGAAGAGGAGGTGCATTATCAAATATTCAATAGTATGGGAGTGCAGGTAGATGAAGGAGATTTAGAAAGAAATTTAGAACATATCGTTCCATATCCCCATAAAAATGGAATGTATATACTAGTTGTAACTAGCTATAATAAGGTATTAACCTCATTAAAAATAGTTAAACACTGATTTGATTAATTGATTGACAATGTTAGAAAAGATATCATAAGATGATTTTTGTATTTGTAACATTGGTTAAAGGAGCTCTTTTAGGGCTCCTTTTTTGTGACGTATAGGCTAAGCAAAGGGATCAAAGCCTTGAGGCACGAAAGGATTGAGGCCCTAGGGTTTGAAAGAAATTAATTACCTTTACAGAAATCACTTCAAATGCCATCAAAAAAGATAAAAACACCATTGGAACCAGGAAAGGTATACCATATATACAATCGCGGAAACAATCATCAAAAGGTGTTTTTTAAGGGTTCTGATTTTTCATTATTTCTTGAGAATCTATCTAAATATTTGACTGATTATTGCTCTATTTATGCTTATGTACTTATCCCTAATCATTATCATCTGGTTTTGCGAGTAAATGATGATTTAGAAGTAAATGAATTGAGCAATCGATTTTTAAAGTTTTCATTAAGCTATACGAATAAAATAAATTTTGAAGAAAGCAGAAATGGAAGCTTGTTTTTAAGTCATTTCAGAAGAATTCATGTGGATACTGAAGATTATTTAAGAAGGTTGATTTTTTATTTACACCACAATCCTACCAAACACGAAATGATAAAGGATTTCAAGAATTATCCCCATAGCTCTTATAAATCACTCATTTCAGATAAGCCAACTCGATTAGCTAGGAAAAATGTATTAGAACTTTTTGGTACTAAAGAAGAGTTTATTAATTATCATCAGGTTTTGCATAATGAAGCTATTATAAAAAAATACCTTTTTGATGAAGGTGAATAAACATACCAAGGACGCTATCCCCATATATTATACCTAAGCAAAGGGATCAAAGCCTTGAGGCACGAAAGGATTGAGGCCCTGGAATAGTTAGCAAAAATATCTTAACTTAGGAGTTAGGAGTAACAAATCCAAGGACGCTATCCCCAGCGTACCTTGGGGCTATCATCCTTTCGGATTAAACTAAGCAAAGGGATCAAAGCCTTGAGGCACGAAAGGATTGAGGCCCTGGAATAGATAGCAAAAACATTTTAACTTAAGAGTTAGGAATAAAAATCCAAGGACGCTATCCCCTTCGTACCTTGGGGCTATCCTCCTTTCAGGTTAAGCTAAGCAAAGGGATCAAAGCCTTGAGGCACGAAAGGATTGATGCCCTGGAATAGATAGCAAAAATACCTTAGATTAAGAGTTAGGAGTAACAAATCCAAGGACGCTATCCCCTTCGTACCTTGGCGCTATCATCCTTTCAGTTATACCTAAACAAAGGGATCAAAGCCTTGAGGCACGAAAGGATTTAGGCCCTGGAATAGATAGCAAAACACCTTAGATTAAGCGTTAGGAGTAGCAAATCCAAGGACGCTATCCCCAGCGTACCTTGGGGCTATCATCCTTTCGGATTAAACTAAGCAAAGGGATCAAAGCCTTGAGGCACGAAAGGATTGAGGCCCTGGAATAGTTAGCAAAAATATCTTAACTTAGGAGTTAGGAGTAACAAATCCAAGGACGCTATCCCCAGCGTACCTTGGGGCTATCATCCTTTCGGATTAAACTAAGCAAAGGGATCAAAGCCTTGAGGCACGAAAGGATTTAGGCCCTGGAATAGATAGCAAAACACCTTAGATTAAGCGTTAGGAGTAGCAAATCCAAGGACGCTATCCCCTTCGTACCTTGGGGCTATCCTCCTTTCAGTTATACCTAAACAAAGGGATCAAAGCCTTGAGGTACGAAAGGATTGAGGCCCTGGGGTTTGAAAGAAATTAATTACCTTTACAGAAATCACTTCAAATGCCATCAAAAAAGATAAAAACACCATTGGAACCAGGGAAGGTATACCATATATACAACCGCGGAAACAACCATCATCGTGTGTTTTTTAAGGACTCTGATTATTCATTATTTCTCGAGAAACTTTCTAAATATTTAGCGGACTATTGTTCAATTTATGCATATGTCCTTATTCCTAATCATTATCACTTGGTTTTGCGAGTAAATGATGATTTAGAAGTAAATGAATTGAGCAATCAATTTTTAAAGTTTTCATTAAGCTATACGAATAAAATAAATTTTGAAGAAAGCAGAAATGGAAGCTTGTTTTTAAGTCATTTCAGAAGAATTCATGTTGATACTGAAGATTATTTAAGAAGGTTGATTTTTTATTTACACCACAATCCTACCAAACATGAAATGATAAAGGATTTCAAGAATTATCCCAATAGCTCTTATAAATCACTCATTTCAGATAAGCCAACTCGATTAGCTAGGAAAAATGTATTAAAACTTTTTGGTACTAAAGAAGAGTTTATTAATTATCATCAGGTTTTGCATAATGAAGCTATAATAAAAAAATACCTTTTTGATGAAGGTGAATAAACATACCAAGGACGCTATCCCCATATATTATACCTAAGCAAAGGGATCAAAGCCTTGAGGCACGAAAGGATTTAGGCCCTGGAATAGATAGCAAAACACCTTAGATTAAGCGTTAGGAGTAGCAAATCCAAGGACGCTATCCCCAGCGTACCTTGGGGCTATCATCCTTTCGGATTAAACTAAGCAAAGGGATCAAAGCCTTGAGGCACGAAAGGATTGATGCCCTGGAATAGATAGCAAAAATACCTTAGATTAAGAGTTAGGAGTAATAAACCCAAGGACGCTATCCCCAGCGTACCTTGGGGCTATCATCCTTTCGGATTAAACTAAGCAAAGGGATCAAAGCCTTGAGGTACGAAAGGATTGAGGCCCTGGAATAGTTAGCAAAAATATCTTAACTTAGGAGTTAGGAGTAACAAATTCAAGGACGCTATCCCCAGCGTACCTTGGGGCTATCATCCTTTCGGATTAAACTAAGCAAAGGGATCAAAGCCTTGAGGTACGAAAGGATTGAGGCCCTGGAATAGTTAGCAAAAATATCTTAACTTAGGAGTTAGGAGTAACAAATTCAAGGACGCTATCCCCAGCGTACCTTGGGGCTATCATCCTTTCGGATAAAACTAAGCAAAGGGATCAAAGCCTTGAGGTACGAAAGGATTGAGGCCCTGGAATAGTTAGCAAAAATATCTTAACTTAGGAGTTAGGAGTAACAAATTCAAGGACGCTATCCCCAGCGTTGGGGCTATCATCCTTTAGGTTTCCTAAGCCTAAAAATCAAAATTCTCAGGGTCCGGCCCAGTCCTATTCTCACAATTCAGCAAATCTATTTTCCCCATATCTTCCAAACTGATTTCAAAATCGAAAATATTGGCATTGGATTGAATGCGCTCTTTTTGTGAGGATTTCGGAATTAAAAGAAACCCTTTTTGCAGATGCCATCTCAAAACCACTTGAACAATATTCTTTCGGTACTTTTTAGACAATTCCTGCAAAATAGTAATATCTAATATCTTACCTCTCATCAACGGGCTCCAGCCTTGTAATAAAGTCCCATGAGACTCACAAAACTTAACCAACTCAGGTTGCGCCAATTCAGGATGCAACTCTATCTGATTGACCATAGGAGTAATTTCGGCTATTTTGTAAATATCCTCCAGATGATGCTGATTGAAATTACTCACTCCAATGGCTTTTATTCTTCCCTCTTTATAGAGTTTTTCCATGGCTTTCCAGGTGTCGATATATTTCTCTGCTACAGGCCAATGAATCAAATATAAATCCAGATAATCGGTTTGAAGTCGCTCTAATGATTTCTCAAAAGCCTTTAGGGTAGATTCATAACCCTGGTCTTCATTCCATACTTTAGAAGTTAGGAATATATCTTCTCTCTTTAGTTTTGAATCTAAGATGGCTTGTCCCACTCCTTCTTCATTTTTATAAATGGCAGCCGTATCTATCAATCGGTAGCCCTCCTCAAATGCGTATTGGATGGCATTTTCTACTTCTCCTCCATTTTCCGAACGAAATACACCCAATCCGAATAATGGGATTTCTACTCCGTTATTTAATTTTCTGGTGCTATTGATGTTTTTCATAAATACAATAATAAGAATAAAAAAAGGTACCATCACAAAATGTATGGCACCTTTCTAAAAACAAAAGTTACTTCTCTAGTTAAATATAAGTTCAGCTCTCACCAATTCAGCCTCACCTTCAAACAATACTTTTAGATAATGGATGTCTTCTTTAGCCTCTATATTTCCGTGATAATAGAGCGGATGTAAATAATCATATTTACTCTCTTTTTCTTGATAATCATTAACCTTGGCATCCACTTTTTTATAGTCTTTTCCGTTCTCTGAAACCCATATACTCAATCCTATATCATCGGTTTCTTCAAAACTGTAAATTCTAAATTCCTTAAAATCTTTTGCAGTTCTGTATATCAATTCACTTCCTTCTTTTCCCTTAAAGCGATTTATGTTTTCTTTGAATCTCCTGTCATTTCCGGTAGTGAGCTCTAAGTCTTTTGAGAAATATTGCTGGCCAATATTCTCCATATTATCCACAATGGCATTTTCCTTCACCGTTATTGGACCAATAATATTAGAAGATGGAGAGGAGCCTGTTGAATTAATAGCTATAATTCTATAAAAATAGGTTTTGCCAATTTGAGCATAGAAATCATTATAAAGAGGAAAGTAAGCATGTTGAGCATCTGAGACATGATGAGCAATACGAGTCCAAGGTCCTGATGGGGTTTCAGCTCTTTCCACATGATAGGCATTGGCTCCAGTTGAACCTTTCCAGCTGATGCTATAAACCTCCTGAATAGGTAGTAATCCTGGTGCCTTTGGTTTTTCCAATTCTGGAACTTCCATGTTTCGCATTTTGTAAATCTTACTGCGATACATTTCCAAGAAATTAGCCTCATCATAAAGCGTTCCAGAGCTAAATCCAGGCCAACGATAAGCTTTGTAAATACCTTGTCCATGAGGCTCCGAATGCCAATAAAATCCACCCTGTTCTCTATGTCCTCTCAATCCCCAAATTAATGCACCAGAAATCTCCTCAGTAGCTATAATCTTATCAATAAGAATGTCCATAGCTCTAGTGCTTTGAAAACCAAATTCACCCAAAATATAAGGCTTTCGGCCATCAATAATTTCTATGTTCTTTTGAATATGACCATAAATGACATCGGGGTCAAGGGCATAATGATGGGTATGAATCAAATCAATATTAGGGTCAGCTACGGAAGATTCTCTTACAAAACGCTCATCCATGGCGTGATATCCATCTAAAAGAAGATGGTTATTGTCTATGCTTTTGATATATGCTGCTATATCTGCGGTCCATTCGTGAGGACAAACTAGTTCATTACCAGTTTCCCAGCACATAATGCTTTTATCATCCTTGTATTTAAGTCCTGTTAGGGTGTTGGTTCTGTTCAGTGTAAACTCAATGGTTTTTTTAAAGTCCGCAATGAGTTGTGGGTCGGTCCAAAAATCATCCCATTCCTTATCTCTAAATGCAGCGTATTGAGGTGCGCCTCCCATCCAATCCCAATTGTTGAGCAGGGAAAAGATAATACGAATTTCTAGCTCATTGGCAATTTTCAGCATCAAATCATTTACTTTAAAAGCCTCTTCATTAAACTCTCCAGGACCAGTGATATGAGTAGCTACACTGTCAGGAAAGTTAGGATATTTCACAGGTAAAGTATAAATTCTGACTACTTCACCTCCCATTTGCTTTACCGACTCCAATACATCTCTAATCTCATATTCTGTAGGTAATTTATAAGGATAGACAGTCCTAAAATCCATTTCATCCTCCACAAGATTCAGGGTAGGAATATTAAAAGAGATAAAGCGAAATTGTTCTTTCCCGTTCATAAATTTATTTCCTTTGGCGGTGATGAAATGCTCAAAACCTTGGGCATGAAGATTAGGAAGCAGCAGAAATAATACAGCTACTATAATTAAAGATTTAGATTTCATGATTTATTATTTTTTGATGTTTTGTAGTTCTTTATTGAAATTTCTAAGGATGTTCAAGGTAGATTCATCTTTATCATATACCGAATACCAACCTTGCAACTCATGAGGAGGGTCACCAATAAATGGATCGCCTTTTTTCCAAAATTCACCTGGTCTTGGAGCTCTCCCTTCCCCAGTGTAGGACCAGAAATTAATGCCTTGGATAGGGCCGTCAGATTTAATATTTTCTAAAACCACTTCATAGAAATATTGATAGAATTTATCGCGATAGACAGTGGAAGCATGCTCTTGAAAATCTCCTCCATCTCTGGCAATTCCGAATTCTTCTAATACCATAGGTTTGTTGAGTTTGATAGCTGCAGCTTCGTGAGTTTCTATATATTCCTTAGCTAAGTCCATGGCTGGTTGAAAGCTTTCTTCCGCTTGATTTGGGTCGAACCAACTCCAGTTTTGTGGCCAAACATGTAAAGTGATATAATCGATATCATCAATTTGATTGTCGAGAATCACATCTACTCCAGCACTTTTGCTATTGGTACTTCCTTCATTTCCGGCTGCTACTAAATGATTTTTATCGAGGCTTTTTATAAAAGCAGCAGCATCGGCTAACCATTGTCGGTATTCAGCTGGATAGTCATATCCTCGTGGTTCATTGGCCAATTCCCAAGTCATTATAGTTGGGTCGTTTTTATAGATTTTATTGGTGATGTGATTCTTGCGGTTGATAATGGCTTCTACCGTGTTTTTATAAAGCTCTTGGGCTTTTTGATGTTTATAAAACTCACAAGAATAGCTGGTGAAAACACTCCAACTATAGGGAGGTTCTTGAGGATATGGAATAGAATCGGCTCCGGTCCATTCTAAGAATTGAGGGAAACCACCACTCCAGGTCCAGTAATTTGACAACACCATAATCGCTTTCATATCTCGTTTAGCCATTTCAGCCAATAGGAAATCTAATCCCCCAAAAACATCCTCATTAAATACGTCAGGAGCAGTTTGTAAGGCAGGATGCACACAGTATTTGGCATCTTCATGTGCTTCACTGGCTGCCAAAACTCTTAGGTTGGTGATACCCAACTTTTGCATTTGGTCGAGTTCTCTTATGAGTCTTGCTCGGTCACCTGATTTTTCTGCTCCGAGGTTCATACCAAACCAATAATTGGCACCAGAAAAATGATAGGGCTCTTGGTTGAGAATAAAGTCAAGGCCATTGACTTCTACAAAATTTGAATTTGGTGTTTCTTGGTTTTGACAAGAAATCAAAGTAAGTAGTATGAATAAGTAAAAGAGTTTTTTCATTTTATTGCTCTATTTGTGTGACTTGTATTTCTTTTAGTTCAATAGATTCTGGGCCTGTCATGTTTTGAGTTTTCACTTGAAAAGTGGATTTTCCTTTATCCAAATGAATGATTCCAGCTTGATGCTTGGCCCAGGTTTTTGTGGGTGCTTCTTGTGCCCTTTCTATTCGGTCGAAACTAGCATGTACCTCCGAAACAAAAGGCTCGTCAATCTCGGTCACTAATTGTGCTTGTCCGGCTGAAATATTGAGCACAGTTCCTGTATTTTCTGGCTTACAATTATAACTAAGTGTAACTTGATAATTGCCCTCCTCTAAAATATCTATATTCCACTCTGCATAGGCCTCTGTTTTAGTCCAGAAGTCAATCCAATCATGTGCCCAACCATATTTTGCATGATAGGCGATTCCGGTAAGTTTTCTGTCTTTCCTGAATTCGAAGGGAGGAAATAAAACAGATTCGTGTGCCGGAAGAATGGTTTTTGGAAACTTCCGATGACCCACCGGAATGGCTGCTGTTTCATTTTCTTTATTGTTGACTTCCTGATACCATTCTTGCCATTTCGATTGGTATTCTTTCATGAGCTCAGGATGTAAAAGAGCAATATTGGTTTTCTGACAACTATCCGATTGTAGATGAAATAATTCTTGGTCAACCATTAAATAATCTTGACTTCTTACACTTCTTTTTCCCGACCATTCTTGAAACAGTAAACGGTCTTCATTTCCTGCATTCCTCAGCATTTGTGGGACTAAACTTTTTCCATCCATTCTATTTTTTTGAGGAGTCTGACTATTGATCATTTCGAGTAAAGTAGGTAAAAGGTCGATGTGAGCAGAAACTTGAGTAATTTGAGTTTTGGCTTGGATATAGCTAGGCCAGCGGATAAAGCATGGAACTCTCATTCCTCCTTCATCCACTGAGCCTTTTCTACCTTTAAACCCAGCATTATAGCGAAAATTTAAAGGCCCATTATCCGATAAAAAAATGACGATGGTATGATTCTTTATATTTAGTTCTTCAATTTCATTTAATACCAAAGCTACGTTATCATCAATATTCTCCATCATACCATAAATTCCAGCATCGAAATCCGGAAGTCCCATGGCTTTGTATTTGTCATAGTATTTATCGTCCACTTGAACAGGAGTATGGGGAGTGTTATAAGCCAAATAGCAAAAGAAGGGGGCATTTTCCTCGTCCGATTTCCTGATAAAATCAATGGCTTTCTCACTTAAGATATCTGTGATATATCCTTCAGGAATGACCTCTTCGCCATTATGTTCTAAAACAGGTTGATAATAGTTTGAGAGATGGCCAGCAGTAAAGCCATAAAACTCATCGAATCCTCTGCCATTCGGGTGATAAGGATAGTGAGCTCCATTATGCCATTTCCCAAAGCAAGCCGTTTGATAACCTTCAGCTTTTAGATAATCGGCCATGGTTTTTTCATCGAGCTTCATGTTTTCTCTACCTCTAGTCACACCTGAAACTCCTGTTCTTTGATGATATCTTCCGGTGAGTAAACTGGCTCTGGTTGGAGCACATACTGGGCTGACATAGAAATTGGTAAAATGAGCACCTTCGCTAGCCAATTGGTCTAGATTTGGAGTTTCTAGATATGGATTTCCATTCATGGATAAATCGCCATAGCCTTGGTCATCGGTAAGAATAAGTAGAATATTGGGTTTCTCGTTTTTGGTTCGACAAGAAGATAGGAGGAATAGGATTCCTAAGAATAAAATAAATGTGATAATATGTGGTTTCCTAATCTCCATTAATTTTTTTATTGATACATTTTGGGTAAATCATCACCAAATAATATGCTTTCGTGGTTTCTAAAAGCTTTAAAATCTTCTGCCTCTTCTTGACCCAAATAAGGCACATAAAAATGATGTGTATTGGCATTTCTCCAAAACATGATATAAGCCATTTTCTTGGTCTTTTCGTTGTGCTGAAGTATGGGCAAAAACACCTCAGTAAATATTTTATCACCTTTTAAACCTTCAATTCCTGTTTCAGTAAATGCTGCTATTTTATTTCTCTTTTCTGCAAAATCACTAATGACTTCTAGGCGTTGAAGAAGACCCAATGTATCTCCAATTTTAAAAGAATAATAATCGTCATATCCAATCACATCCACAAAATCGTCACCCGGATAACGGTCGAGGTATTCCTTCTCGTTTGTAAAAGCTCTATCGGGTGAATATACAAAAAGTAAATTATTGAGCTTTCTGGTTTCAATAAGATATTTCATGGTAAATTGATATAGTTCTTTGTATTGCTCAGGACTACAATGAATTTCTCCCCACCAAAACCAGCTGCCATTATTCTCGTGGAATGGACGAAATAGGATAGGGATTAAATTTCCATCTTTAGATTTTAAACTTTGAATGAAATCGGCGGCTAAATCTAGCATTTCCACATAATTATTATGAAATTCTCCACCTGGTAAAATCTGACTTAGAGTAGGATTGGCAATGGTTTTGTCGGTCCAAGAGCCATCATCTGTAACAGGGTTGTAAGTATGCCAGCTGATGGTATTTATAGAGCCATGTTCATAAGCTTGTTGAATATAATTTCGCATTTTATCAAAAGGAATAGAGTCCAAGTTCATGGGCCATCCTCTACCAATTCCTCCAATATCCCAGCCCCCAATGGCAGGATAAGAACCTGTTATATCTTTGACATCGGAGCGGCCTTGCTCGTCCCACCAATTAACTCCATAAGCCAAATCATCTTGATGCCCAACTAGAACATAATCTTTAGATAGCATATTGAGTTGATGGTATAAGGCTTTAGTTTCTTGACTAGCATTTTTGTTTACAGGCAAAATACTGTAGGTAGAAGATTCTTGATTTTTAACCTCCTCAAATTGACATGATGAAAGAAAAGCCGTCAGTACAACAAAGAGTATAAAGCTTGGTTTTGCCAAAATAAGTTTGTTCGAAATTGTTGTCATAGTATTAGTTTGTATGAGTAGCGCTTAGTATCCTGATGACTTCCATCATTCCTCTAGAATTATGATATGGACCCTTCCAAGGACCCACTAAATCGTCCGATACATTTGGTAAGTACTCCTCATTCACTCTCCACCACCATTCTCCACTTTCATGCTTTAAATGGGATTTAGTGAATTTCCATAAGCCTTTTACCACCTTTAAATACGCTTCATCTTCAGTGATTTCATAAGCATTCATAAAGCCAACCATGGCTTCAAATTGTGGCCACCAATGACGATCTGTATCCATCACCCCACTTGGATTTCCTTCGTATAAAATGGAACCATCTTCGTGAATTCCTTTTTCCATGGTCACTTTGGATATTTTGATGAGGATGGTTTCAAATTCTTTAATGATTTCTGTATCATTTAAGGCTTTTGTTGCTTCTAACATCAACCAAGCTGCTTCAATATCATGTCCATAAGAAATCACCTGGTTTTGAGATTCCCATTTTCTATTAAAGAACAGTTCAAGATGATGAGTTTTGTCATCCATAATTCTATCTCTATGAATGAAGAGGAGGTTGTTTAAAGCCTTGGCTAAGTCTGAGTTTGGCCAAATCCTGTATAGATTGGTATAGGCTTCAAGAATATGTAAATGCGTATTCATGGTAAAAGGAGCGTTCATATCCTTGTCACTCAATCGCATATCTTCTAAAGGGTCCCAGTTTCTTGCTAAGGCTTCTATATAACCTTGGTTTTCGGTATCGTAAAAATGATTTTCGATATCATGAAAGAGTTGGACTGCTAAATCTTTTGCCATTTCATCTCCTGATGCTTTATAATATTCACTTAATCCATACATGGCGAAGGAAAGTGCATAGGCTTGCTTTCTATCATTTATTGATTCTCCATCTTTATCGAGAAGCCAAAAAGTACCACCATATTCATGGTCTATAAAATGCTCTTTGATGTAGAGAAAACTCTGTTCAGCAGATCTAAGATATTCCGGATTTGGTTTGAAATTATAGGCCGCAGAAAAGGTCCAAAGAATGCGAAAATTGAGGATGGCAGCCTTTGGGGCATTGGTGTTGATTTCATTCAGGTAGTTTATCTGACCCATGAATCCTCCGTTTATTTCATCTTTGGTTTTGTTTAGCCAAAAAGGAAGTAAATGATTCACCAATTCCTGCTCAAGTTCTATTTTTAAGTTCATCTCTATCGGAGCTCTTTATTTCTTATTATTCCTAATGATGTTTTTCAATGTTTCAACAGAAGTAGCACTTCGTAAACCATCCTCTGGTGTATTTATGCAATAGTCTAATAATTGGCCTACAGTTGTGGTGGCCACATGCATACGTGTGTCGGAGGAGGCATAATAGATAAATACTTTTCCATCTTCATCAGCTATCCAACCATTGGCGAAAATCACATTGCTCACATCGCCCACTCTTTCTTCACCATCGGGAGCAATAAAATGGCCTGCAGGTTTGTGAATCAGCTTTTCTGGTTGCTCTAAATCGGTCATAAACACATATAAAACATAACGTAATCCAGCGGCAGTATTCCTCACGCCATGTGCCAGATGTATCCAACCTTTATCTGTTTTTATTGGAACAGGGCCTTGTCCATTTTTCACTTCTTTAATGGTATGGTAAACCTTATCATCGATGATGGTTTCAGATTTGATTTCTGCCTTACACATATCATCGGTGTATCCAAAACCAATTCCTCCACCTGAGCCGGTATCAATAAAGCCATCTTGTGGACGCGTATAGAGTGCATATTTCGCATTGATGAATTCAGGATGTAAAACCACATTTCTTTGCTGACCAGAATAGGTGATTAAATCGGGTAGGCGCTCCCATAATTTTAAGTCTTTTGTCCTTGCGATTCCGCAATTGGCCACAGCAGAAGAAGTATCTCCTTTTGGTGCATTGGGGTCTTTTCTTTCGGTACAAAATAAGCCGTAAATCCATCCATCCTCATGGGCTATCAACCTCATATCATATACATTGGTATCAGGAATTTCTGTTTCTGGTAGCGTGATTGGCTCATCCCAGAATTTGAAATTATTGATTCCATCTTCACTTTCTGCTACGGCAAAGAATGATTTTCTATCTGCTCCTTCCACTCGTGCTACTAAACAATACTTTCCATTGAACTTAATGGCTCCAGCATTAAAAACGGCATTGATACTAAAGCGCTCCATTAAATATGGATTGCTTTCCGGATTTAAGTCGTAGCGCCAAAATACTGGTGTATGCTTAGCTGTTAGAATAGGGTTTTTATAACGGTGATAGATTCCATTATAGCCCTCCTCCAATTTTTCGTTTTCCTTTGAAATAAGGTCGGTATATTCCTTTGTGATTTTATTTAATCGCTGGGTAAATTTAGCGTTTGTTGTCATATTTAATATTTTTTAATTAAGCATTCTTTAAATGATCCCACCAGGTTCTCTTCATAATAAATCCACCAATTAGCGTGATGATGCTGAGGATGACGATAGGCCAAGTTTGTTTTAATACAATATACATGGGCAGCGCTACCAAGGCAGTTTGAGTGATAACTCCAAGCAAGATATTGAACATATCTCTTTTGAAATCTTTGTTTCTTTTAAAATTTGGGTCTTCTGCTATTACTTTATCGTGAATGGGTTTCCAAAATCCCCAAGGTCTTACTGTTTTATAGAAATTCTTTAGTGTTTCTTCTTCTGTTGGTGGAGCTGTAAAGGTTCCAATAATACAACCAGCTATTGAAATTAGCAGGATGAATGGGAAATAATATAAGTCGAGTGTTTCGAAAATATAAGGGAATATTAATGCTGGAACGATTCCGGCTACCATACCCCAAAAGAATCCATTTCCATTGAAGCGCCACCAATACCATTTCAAAATATTTGAAGCGACATATCCTCCAAATAATGCAGAAACTATCCATTGCAAGATGGCATTCACATCGAGAGCATAAATTCCAAAGACAATACTCACAATCACCACTGTAATTCCCGTTATATAATTGGTTCTTTTGATGGTTTGATTATTGGCTTTTGGGTTTACATATTTCAGATAGATATCGTTGACAATATAGGCTTGGGCAGCATTTAAGGTGCCAGCAAACGTGGACATAAAAGCAGCTAATAATCCAGCCAATAGAATTCCAGTAAATCCAACAGGAACAAATTCGTTAATGGCTGATGGAAGGATTTGTTCGAAATCTAATCTTCCCCCCACCATTAAATCCAATTGGTCGTAGAAGAGGATGGCCAGAACCACAAATCCAGTAATCATAAAATAACGAACTGGCATTAATACCACAGAAACAAATCCACTCATTTTTGCAGCTTCTTGTGGACTCTTGGTGCTCAATACCTTTTGCATGTCATAATTTGGTGCTGGGCCAGCAATACTCACTAATATCCCTTTAAATACCATCATCATAAAGAAGATGCTGAATAGGGAATATCCATCGGATTGTATTTTTTCATTCACCCCTGTTATGATATTGGACCAATCCAAATCTAATTTCCATCCAAACGATGGACTCATCCAGCCTTCGGGAACGATTAAATCGTGAGAGCTTAATGCATTCATGGCAATAATTCCTATGACCAATGCAGATACAGTCATAATCACATATTGAATTACATCTGTCCATACTATGCTAGTCATACCACCTAAAATGGTATAGAAAACAGCAAAAGCAGTAAATATAATTCCGTAGATATGAGGTACATATTCAGCAGCTACTTCAAAAGGAATGAAAGGAGCGATGATGTCCCATGGAATGAAAATCTGGACGAATTTCCCTAATCCTATAAAACCATAAGCTAAAAATCCTAAACAGCTAATCAAGGCAAAAACGATGACGATGGTGTGAGATAATTTCCCTCCTCTTTTGTTTCCAAATCGAGTGGAAATCCATTCTGCTCCAGTGGTGGCATTGGATCGCCTGAGCCAGATAGATAGGAATACCATCATAAACACCTGATTAAAAACAGGCCATAACCAAGGAATCCAGATACTCTTTAATCCATAAACAAAACCTATGGTCACAATCCACATAGTTCCGGAAATATCAAACATGCCCGAAGCATTTGACAGCCCGAGCATATACCAAGGTAATTTATTTCCTCCCAGCAAATAGGATTCTTTATTCTTCTGTGCACTTTTCCTCAGGTATAATCCGATGAGGATGGTACTCAATAAGTACATCAGAATAATAGCAATATCGATAGTGTTTAGTCTCATTTCTATTTCCAGTTTTGATAGGCAAAAATCAGTGGAAATGGCTAAATGAGTGGGAGAGTTACATTTCAAATGTAGGGGAAAGGTGTAACATTGATTGTAGTGGTAGTTTTAAATGGTTGAAAAACAATTGTGTATAATGTGTGGTGTAATTTTTATGGATTGCAAGCCCGAGCCAGCTTAGATATTACATCTTCGTTGTCCTTTAGTGGTATTTGTGACTTCTTTGAGCTTTTTGTGCAATAGCTTTTACGTAACTTATAGAAATAATTCGTGTAGATTCGCGTAATTCGCGGACAGTTTTATCGCTAGCGCGAAAATGTTTTCCGTGCGTATAATATGATCATGAACAATTAGTTTTCAATCTATCAATCCTTGTAAATCATCCATGCTGATTAGCTTAATTAGCCGACCGTTTTTTATTTTTTAAAATAGAGCTAGAAGTTAAGTTTGCTCTGATACTAAATCCACCCCATCATCCAGTAATAAGCTATGGCCATATACTCTCGAAACACAGAAATTTGCAAATGTAAACGAGTCCAAATAGAGTAGCGAATAGAGATTTGTTTTCCCACATCGGGCATGGAGTTGGAGCCTCCCAGTTGTGCGGCATCAAAAGCCAAAGACGTTTCGTTGGCCCGACCAAAAGAGGGTAATCCTCCCACATTGGTAAATCCAGCTTTTTGAAATGTTTTTACACTGCGATACATGTGAGCAGGGGAGCTAACCAATAAAACAGCAGGATTGCTATTGGGAAAAAATCGGGATTTCACATTCAAGGCTTCCCATCGGGTGTTGGTACCTTCGTTTTCATAAACAATTCTAGTGGAATCCACACCTCTGATGATCATCTCATGGGCCATAAGCCTGATGGAACTATTCTTATCTAGTGTATCTCCAGGGAGCGCAATGATAATCTTAGCATTCTCGTAAACTAAAGCAGCTTCTGCCCCATAATAACTTCTGATGAGCCCATTAGGGCTTGGCATTCCACTTCCTCCTAGTACTATAATCACTTCAGGATCCTCCTCTAAAGCATCTGCTGAAATGCCCAAATAATAATCAGCCCAAAATGGCAGGCTGGTGAAACTTAGAATGAGCATGATAAAACCAATGAGCCCTAAAAATAGAAATAGAGCTTTAAAGGATTTCTTTAACCAAAGAAGTATGGGTTTTATCAAAATACACATATGGTTACAAAAGTAGGGAAAACAATATTACTACAGCGAATGGAGGATGATTTTATTTAAATAACTGATGTTTAGCTCTTTGTAAGTAAGTGCATAAATACCAGTAAGGTTGTGCTTTGTACATTTATCTACTCTTAGTGTTACTTGGTGACTCCTTGGTGTCTCTTTGTGAAATAGCTATTACACAGAGTTTCTCAAAGAAAACACAAAGTTTCTCAAAGTTTAGTTTAATGAAAATGGATATTTTAAACATCTGATATCTAACAATATAGGACTATTGTAAAATCATATCTGATACATTATTAATTACTTAAAGAGGCCTGCGAAACTTCAGTTAAATGATATTGTGACCACGTAATCACATAAATACGCAACCACATAATTAGGAAACTATTTACTTTTCCGAGAAAAAGACTTTCGATGTTTATAAAAATGAACCAAGAAAATTAAAAATAAAACTACCCCTAACTTGTCATGAATTTCAAGGCAATATTCACAATCACCACCCATAATCCAGCTTAAGAAGCCAGTGGCAAAGGTAAGAGAGAAAAAAAGTAGGAACCAAGTATTATTTCTTCTTCTTCCTATCATTTCCTTACTCAATTGCATTTTCTTTTTTCTAAGAATCACATTTTCTATCCACTCCCATCGTATGGCTACATGATAGGCAATTAGGATGACAGCGAAAACACCAGAGATATTATGAACTTTCATCCAGCCTGCTTTTTTCATTCCTAGGAAATAGTTCAGACTCGATTCCTGAAACATAAAAAACATAACCAAGCCACTTATAGCCAATACAAAAAATGCGAATAAAGTACTGATGAGAATAATGATTTTTTTAGACATATTTTAAAATTAAGCTGTCAAAAATACAAGAAAAAAGCCCTCACAATGGAAGGCTTCTTGAGATATTTTGAGCTATTAAAATTTTTATTTTTGAGTATTGAAACTGTATCCTAATTCATCTAATACATCATCACTGATATCAAACTTTGGATTGGCATACATGATAGTTGCTCCACTGGCTTTGTCAAAAATGAAAGCATAGTTTTTGGTGGTTGCAATTTCCTCAATGGCATTATATATTTTGTCTTGTAGCGGCTTAATCAATTCTTGTCGTTTCTGGAATAACTCGCCGCTTTGTCCAAACTTTTCTTGCTGGTAGGCTTTTACTTCTTTTTCCATGCTGATGATTTCCTCTTCTCTCTTCTTCTTCATATCGGCAGGAAGCAATACTACATCTGCTTGATACTTTTTATAGAGGTTATCAATTTCAAGGAATTTTCCTTCAATTTCTTTTTGCCATTTTTCTGATAGCTCGTCCATTTGGTTTTGCGCATCTTGATACTCTGGAACATTATTCAAAATATAGTCAGAGTCAATATAGGCATACTTTTGAGCACTAACAGCTGAAGTCAGCATAAGGGCTAGTGCTAGAATTAATATCTTACCGAAGTTTTTATTTAATATTTTCATCTGTTGTTTTTTTTGTTTTTAATTGTCAGATGGAACTACATAAGACTAAATAATCATTATCATAGATGATAATTATTATTTAATCGTATTTCGTTTCATTTTTCCTGGGTTTTAATGTTTTTCTAATTCAATTATACCAAAACTATACCACAATTAATCGATGGACTGATTGATGGAGAAATGGAACTGACCACCATTGGCATTTGGTAAGCCTGGAACATCGTCGAAACCATAGGCCCAATCCAGTCCAAGAAGACCAAACATAGGCAAGAATACTCTCACTCCAAATCCACCAGACTTGTATACTTGGAAGGGTTTGAAATCGTCAAACGTCAACCAACTGTTACCAGCCTCAAGGAATCCCATGAAGTAAATCGTCGCACTTGGGTTTAGTGAAACAGGATAACGTAATTCCATGGTGAATTTATCGTAAATGGTACCACCTAAATTGGTATTCTTATAATAATCTGGTGTTAAGGTTTCGTTTCCATAACCTCTCAAGCTAATTAACTCTCTACCATCCATATTATTGTATCCAGAAAGCCCATCACCACCTAAATAGTAACGCTCGAAAGGAGTCACTCCAATATCAGAATTATAGGCTCCTAAGAAACCAAACTTCACTCTTGTGCTCAACACTAAGTCACCAACAACTGAAGAATACCATGCCGCTCTAATCTTCCATTTGTGGTACTCTACCCACTTGTACTTATCGTTCTCGCTCATGGTAGTATAATCTTTACCATTCAAAATACTATAAGGAGGAGTAAGTTCTAAGCTCACACCAACATCCGAACCATTACGAGGATAAATAGGAGCATCAAGAGAGTTACGGGATAGGGCAATGTTATACGCGAAATTGTTGAATTTTCCATTTCCATCTCCAACGCTAAAGATATTTCCATAGTTCTGTAGTTTATAGCTTTGAAGTTTAACGCCTTGATATAATTGGAAGAAGTCATCAGGCCAAGTCAATCGTTTACCTAAACCTACGGTAAATCCATCAATAACAAACTGACCATATCTTGGGTCGTTTCTTTCTAACTGATTGGTATATTTTGAGTGATAATAACTCACACTAAAAGCATTGGGTTTTTTACCACCCAACCAAGGCTCGGTGAAAGAAACAGAATAACTCATATAACCAGAACCATAGGTTTGGAAACGAAGACTCAATTTCTGACCATCCCCTGAAGGAATTGGACGCCATGCATCTTTCTTTAATATATTTCTTAAGGAGAAGTTATTGAAAGAAAGTCCAAGAGTACCAATGATTCTACCATAACCCCAACCACCTGATAACTCAATCTGATCGGAGGAGGTTTCTTCAACTACATATTCTATATCTACAGTTCCGTCTAATGGGTTTGGCTTTACGTCAACACCTAGTTTTTCAGCATCGAAATACTGCAACTGAGCCAATTCTCGCTGAGTACGGATAATAGCAGAGCGACTAAACAGCTGACCCGGACGAGTTCTGAGTTCTCTAATGATAACGTGGTCATTGGTTCTGGTATTTCCTTTTACAATCACATTTTTAACCGTGGCTTGGTCACCTTCTCTAATCCTGATTTCCAAATCAATAGAATCGTTCATTACGCTCACCTCAACTGGGTCAACAGAGAAGAACAAGTATCCATTATCAAGATAAAGGGAACTCACATCGGGACCGTTTTGATTGAACTGAAGATTGGTTTCTAATAATTCTTTATTATAAACATCCCCTTTTTTTATTTGAAGAACGTTTGAAAGGTCAATATTAGAATAGACAGTATTTCCAACCCATTTCACATTTCGGAAGTAATATTTATTACCTTCCTCCACATTTATATCAATATCGATTTTATTATTGCTGGCTTTGTAAATAGAATCCACAACAATCTTAGCATCACGATACCCTAATTTATTATATTTAGCTATGATGTTGGCCTTATCATCTTCATAGTTCTTTTCAATATATTTTGAAGATTTGAAGATTCTCAACTTCACATTTTCTTTATAATAAGCTTCGGCATCGTCTTGGATTTTAGGAATCTGAAGAGTGGCAACATCCTTCACAACATTCCAAACCAGTTTCTCCATATTATAGAGGGGTTTAATATGTCCCACCTCTTTGGTTTCTTTCATGGAAGCTTTTAGCTTATCGGTGCTTACTTCTTCGTTTCCGTAGATATTGATCTTGGCAATTCTTACTTTAGAGTATTTCTTAATATTGATGGTTAAAATAACTCCATTGGGTTTGGTTTCGTCCGCCTTTTTTTCAATTTCTACTTCTGCATTTAAAAATCCTTTTTCATCGAAATATTTATGGATTTTTTGCTTCGTTCTAATAATAAGGTTCTCCGTAACCACATCGCCACTCACAAGCTTTATCTTTTCACGGATATTATCCACATCTCCTTTTTTAACTCCATTGATAGAAAAACCTGTTAATCGAGCTCTTTCCTGCAATTGTATGACTAGGAAAATTCGGTTGTTTTCAATTTTTTCAATATTGATGGAGATATTTTCAAAGAGGCCTTGGCTCCAAAGTTTTTTAAGGGCTTTGGCTACATCGTCACCAGGAACATTAATGGTATTTCCAACTTGTAAGCCAGAAATCATCACCAAAGCTTTCTCATCAAGAAACTCAATGCCTTCCACTTTCACTCCTCCAATCTCGTATTTCTGAGGTCTGGAATAGTCGAGCTCTTGTACCTGTTGTCCCAGATTAATTTGAGCACTGGCTTGCCCACTCCATCCTGACAGCATCAGTATAAAGGTGATGAAGATGAGTGTTTTGTTATTATTGTATGTTATAAAATTCCTTTGCATAAGTTTATTTGCTTATCTGTTCACTGGTTTTTCCAAATCTTCTTTCTCTCCCTTGATAATCGACTATAGCTTCGTAAAAATCTTCTTTTCCAAAGTCGGGCCATAGTTTAGGGCAAAAATACAATTCGGAATAGGCTATTTGCCATAATAAAAAGTTACTGATGCGGTGTTCTCCACTAGTTCGGATCAATAATTCCGGATCTGGGATATGACTAGTAGAAAGGTGGTTTGATATTATTTTCTCGTCAATATTTTCAACTTCCAAATTTCCTTTGGAAGTTTCTTCTGCAATTTTTTTCACCATATTGGTGATTTCCCATCTTGAACTATAGCTTAAAGCTAAAGTAAGAGTTGTGCGGGTATTTTCTTTGGTGTTTTCTATGGCTTTCATCAATTCCGTATAGGTTTTGGGCTGAAGGCTTTTTAAGTCACCAATGGCATTTAATTTAATGTTATTTTTATTTAATGTAGCAGTTTCTTTATTGAGACTTTTAACTAAAAGTGACATCAAAGCATCTACTTCTTTTTGGGGTCTGTTCCAATTTTCGGTACTAAAAGCATAAAGAGTGAGGTAATCTACTCCTATTTCGGCTGCCGCTTCCACCGTGTTTCGCACCGCATTTACCCCGTTTTCATGACCAAATACGCGCAGTCGTCCCCTCTGCTTTGCCCACCTACCATTGCCATCCATAATGATAGCTATGTGTTTGGGTAATCTTTCTTTTATTACTTGGTCTTTATAATTCATCGCGCAAATTTAACATAATCAATAATATGAATCCCTTCCAAAATCACGACAACCATCATCTTTTAACAAATTGATTTTAAAGGTGAGGCTGACGCCATAAAATGCATACCAATCTTTATTGTATTCGTTGCCTCTTTTCTCTCCACTTTTATGGGAAAAAGTAGGGTCTGAATAGTATACATCATCAGTGATGGGAAACGAAATAATCTCCACTGGATTTTCAGGATTCGGAGCATAATATATTCCTTCTTCTGGATTATAACCATATAAATCCATATAATAGGAGGTGCTAATATCGTCTATATAATCATTGAAGGTTTTTCTCATTCCCCATTCAAATCCTAAACCTATTCTACTGCCTAAGCTGATTTTTAAACCAAGGCCAAAAGGAATAGCAAAAGCCGTATTTCCATAAGGAGCTTCTCTTCCTGCGAATCCTTGTCCTTCGGTACCTAAATCTCTTAAGTTTACTCCGCCACCTATTGGTTTCGGATTATATAAATACATGGCAGCTCCGGCAAAAATGTATGGAGTCCATGTGTTTTTTCTACTTCCTACAAAAAATGGAAAGAAGTTCAATTCGGCAATTAGGCTTAATTCAGTAATATCTGTTTCAAAATTCAATCCCCTATTGCTAATTGCGTAATAGATGAGGTTGGGGTCGTTGATATCAAAGTCTCCACCAGCATAAGCTTGTAGGGCATTAACTTCCATAAAGTCTTTATCATCGGCTTTTAGTTTGCCTTTGGAAGCTCCTAATCGAAAACCCCATCTTTCTTTATAATTGAATCTAAAAAATGCTCCATATGCAGGTTGTGTTGATGCAAAATGTAAATTCGGATTAATATCCCCTAAATAATAAACTCCTCCACCAAAGACTCCCACATCCATGGTTTGTGCCTTAAGGTCTAGTACTGACCCAAAACTCAGGCAGATCAAGCTCAAGAACAGCAGGCTTTTATTTAATATTTTAGTTTTACTTTTCAATGATCTCTTATTTAAATTTTTAATTCCTTTTATCGATACCCCAAAGTAGTTTCGCTCTAATGGTACCAAAGAAATTTTCTTCTGGTAATCGAACCAGTTGAATTTCAAAAGATTCTTTTTCAATTTGAAGTTCAATCCCAGATTCTAATTCAATGGTTCTGCTGTCGAGACTCACGTAAAAACCACCATCTCTATCCGCTACTTTCATGCGAACAATGGTATCGTCTGGGATAACGACAGGCCTAACAGATAAATTGTGAGGTGCAATAGGTGTGATCACAAAATTATGAGCCTTAGGATGTAAAATAGGACCGCCGGTGCTTAGCGAATATGCTGTACTTCCGGTGGGAGTGGCCACTATTAAACCATCAGACCAATAGGAATTAAGGTATTGGTCGTCCACATGAACTATCACAGAGATCATGCTATTGGGCTGTTTCTTATAAATACTGATTTCGTTTAGTGCGAAGTTTTGTTCCCCAAAAACATCTTTTGGAGTAGTAAGCTTGATAAGGCTTCTGCTTTCTAGCGTATATTTTTTCTCTACCAAGCAGTCGATGGCTTTATTGATATGTTCTTTATTAATACTGGCTAAAAAACCAAGTCTTCCTAAATTAATACCAATGATAGGAATACCGCTGTCTTGCACTAAAGTAACCGTGCTGAGCATGTTTCCATCACCACCCAAGGAAATCATGAAATCTAATTCATCTCTAATTTCAGAATGTTGGCTAAAAACAATAGGGTTTTGCATCATTATCTTTTTTCCGATGACAGAATGAAATTCTTCATGAACAAAAACTTGCGCATAAACAGAACTTAACTTGTTAAATAAAGTCTGAATGTAGGGAAAAGTCTCGCTTTTCAAATTTTTTCCGAATATGCCTATTTTAACCATCTAAAAATCAGTGTAGTTTGCTTGCGCCGTATTTAGTGCTCGGCAAAAATAAAAATTAATAAAGCCTAACAGTTTTAAAAATTCAAAATTAACAATATTTAACCGCATAAAAAGTCTTAATTTTTAGGCCTTTCCTAATACTTAGCCCATTTTAAAATACTAAATAATTAACAATTTTATTTTTTATCTTTGAGGATGGAGCATATATGAAGCATTTTGTGAAGAAAGAAAGTGGAGCAAGGAGAATTCCAATGGGGTTTTAGTTTGTGTTACCATGGTCCATTACTGAATCATTCTGCATTTTTAAATAATTAGCGCATGGTTCATCTAGACCTAAGAAGAACCATCCGAATCATTTTATAAAATGATTTAAAGTCTAAATATAAAATATGGAAATCCGATTGTAATTAAATTGATAGCGCTGGGTTATCTTGAAGTGAATTCGCATTTTTCTTAAACTAATAACCCGAGTTCGATTATAAAAACAGAGCTAATTGATCGTCTTTCTCCAAATCATATTTTATAGAAGGTTTTTTAGCAAAGAATGAATATGCGATAAGAGCGGCGATAATATTGGAGATAAAATTTTCAAAACTTCTGTGCCTAGAATGTTCAATTTGGCACATGTTTTTTAGTTCA
>NZ_JABKBZ010000218.1:0-1034 GCF_013166635.1 Lentimicrobium sp. S6
GTTGGCAACCATAAAAATAAAGACAGTACACTATGGAAAATGAGATTAAAATAGGAAAGAAAATATTTATACGAAATGCTGGGAAAGATGAATACTGGCTTCAAGATATTATCTACGAAAATCCAAAGATTTTAGGACTTGGAGACTTGGTTGCTGTTAATAAAGAGAAAAAACAATCAAGTGGCGGCAGACTTGATATTCTTCTGAAAGAACCGACTGAAAATTTAATGTATGAAGTTGAAGTTATGCTTGGCGAAACTGACCCTTCTCACATAATTCGTTCAATAGAATACTGGGACAATGAAAAAAGAAAATATCCACAAAGACAACATTTCTGCGTATTAATCGCGGAGTCTTTTGACAGAAGATATTTTAATGTAATTCAATTAATGAGTTTAAATATTCCAATGATTGCAATACAAGCAGATTTATTGGAAGTAAATGGAGAGAGAATATTAAATTTTTCAAAAATCATTGATATTTATATTGAGCCAGAAGAAGATGAAGAAGATTTAAAGCAAGTAAATGAATCAACTTGGAATAATGATTCCCCTTGGACAAATTCAAATGCAAAAGAATTGTTTAATTCATTAAAAGAAAAACACGACAGAATCAATTTGCGTTACACCCAAAGTTATATTAGTATAAATATTGACGGAAGAAATGCCTATTGGTTTTGCAAAAGAATGAAACCGACTTCGGCACTTTTCTTTTCAGTAAAAGATGACGAAAAAGTTGAAGCAATAAAGAAGAAACTGGAAGAAAAAGATATTGGATTTACATACAATCGATACAAAGAATTTATGCTCAATGTGGACATCAAATCATTAAAGAAAAACCTTGAATTAATTAACGAAGTTCATACAATTAGAAACCGAAAAGTAGTTGATGATGAATAAATTACGGTTGCCAACAAAAAATATAGTGCATTTGGCAGATAGTGCTAATAATGAAGATAATAGTAATAAATAAACATAGTGGTAAGTTGAAAGATTGGAGCGTTGAAATGCCAAACGCACCATATTCAAAACGTT
>NZ_JABKBZ010000219.1:0-1034 GCF_013166635.1 Lentimicrobium sp. S6
AAATATTTAGGAAAATTAATGTGTGAAAATGAAACAAATTAATGTGTAAATTTAGCCTAGAAATTATAGCTGTTCACACTGGCACAATAACGTCGGTATGACTGGCACAATAACGCCGGTATATCCAGTGTAGTCATAAACACATAAATGAATATTGGCTTCCTGCTCCAGATTATAGCCTATTTGTGTGTTGCCATTAACCGGATTGGGCGAGTTTTGACTTAATATTTCATCACTAGTTATAGGATTTAGGCTTTCCGCTTCCTTACTTTTTAGTGGTAATAAGGAGATTAAATAGTCTCTTTTTGCTATGTATTCCTCTTTTGATTTGGGCTTGTGCTCTGGCATGGAGCCTACACCGTAGCTTGCTTTATTACTGCTATTTTCCATAATATAATAGAGTAAGCCTAAATCAATAATAGCAAATATTTCTTCTTCAGTATCTGGTTCTCCTGAAATTCTAGCCTCATAGAAATCGATGGCTGTTTGCCAGTTTTCTAGTTTAATATCACATCTATTGCTAAAGAATTCTGCTAGTGATTTGAGCACATCATTAGTTTGAATACTTGGGTTGCCATTAAAATATTGACGCAGCGATGAATAATCGTTAGTGGCAAATAATTCAACAATAAACAAGTCTTTAACAGCTGCTTGGGCAAATGTAGTATTTGGATAATCTGTGATTATGGTTTCTAATGTGGTTTTAGATGCTACAAACTCTTCATCCTCAAATTGAGTTTGACTGGTCTCATATAATAAGGCAACAGGGTTAGTGCTCCCTTTACTGTCACCCGGACACCAATCAGGATCATAATCATAAGCACCGTTTGGCATTAAATCTTCTGAAGCATTAAACCCACTTCCCCAGCAGTTATACTCCACATCGATAATAGGTTGGCTACTTGGAGGATTATTATGCAATACCAGTGGATCATTCACTCCACCATTGTCATAATCTTGTATTACATTATAATGAAAATAGGTGGGAACACTGTAGGTACTTATATAAACTTCTTCAGCATCGTTATTTTGAA
>NZ_JABKBZ010000220.1:0-1014 GCF_013166635.1 Lentimicrobium sp. S6
TCGCAGCTTTCGAACTTTGTAGCAATACTCCAGCCAGCCTAAGCGGCGAAGTGGTAGATCCTCTGCTCACTCCCGATACTTGGTCTTGGACTTTTGCTGATGGACAAAGTGCCAGCGGACAAAGCGTGACCCATACCTTCGTAGAATACGGAACACATGAGGTACAACTGACGGCCACTAAAAATGGATGTGAGGAAGTTATTAATAAAGAATTACTAGTCAGCCCCTGCCCAACAGCAAGCTTCATCTACTCTCTAGTATCTCTAGACGATACCGTGAAGTTCCAAGACATCAGCACCCTAAATGGTGGTCCGGCCATCATCAGCTGGAATTGGGAGTTTGGCGACCCTATGAGTGGTTTAGAAAACTATTCTACCCTGCAACACCCAGAGCATCTCTTTAGCCACCTAGGCGATTTCGATGTGACTCTAACTGTGGTAGATGGCAATGGTTGTGTGGATGATACCACCATGACCTTAAGCGTAAATCCTCGCCCTGTGGCAGGCTTCTATTGGGAAAACAGCTGCTTTGGTAGCGATGTGCAATTTGTGGATACCAGCAGCACCAGCCAAGGATTCATCACCAACTGGTGGTGGGATTTTGGTGATCCAACAAGTGGCGCTTTTAACTTCAGCACCGCTCAAAACCCAACACATGCTTTCACTGCTCCAGGAACTTATGATGTGCAACTCATCACCAAGGCATTTGGATATGATACTATAATACAGCAGGTGATAGTGAGAGAAGGACCCACTTCGGCCTTTGACTTCACCACACCTTGCCAAGGAGAAGATGCCCTATTTACTGACCTGAGTGTAGCGGGAGCAGCACCTATAGAAAACTGGTTCTGGGACTTTGCCGATGGAAACACATCCACCGAGCAAAATCCAACACATCTTTATCAGTTTTCTGGTAATTATTTGGTAGACCTCACGGTAACCGATACCAATGGCTGTGAGCACAGCATTACTCAAAATGTAACCATTTGGCAAGGACCAACCGCCAAGTTTAACT
>NZ_JABKBZ010000221.1:0-984 GCF_013166635.1 Lentimicrobium sp. S6
GTGCTTGAAGATAAAAACACCTTTGTATTAAAAAGAGTAAAAAACAAAGAAGTCAGAAAGAAATAGTCTTGTAATCATATGTATATCTGTAACTTAAAAAAATAGACAGCTTAAGTTAACGCTAATGGCCTGAAGGGCTCAAAAACCTCAACTTGGGACACTCTCCCAACTATGATGTTGAGGGCATTCTTCATGCCCTCCATCCGAAGCAAAACAAAGCCTAGAAGGCCTAACAACAAACGCAGCAATCTGCATTTCCATACAAAGTCTGAAGGGCTCAAAAGCTAAAACTTGGGGCACCGTCCCAAGTAGAGCCAAAGGGCTCCAAACAAAACATAACCCCGAGCCTGTATGGCTCGTACAATAAAATCCACTAAAACAAAGTATCAGGAGGCAATAACTAGCTCAAATCTACGTTCATGCAATATTCGGCACCACAGGCCGAGTAAATACCATTAAGCCAGAAATAGAAGAAAAACTTCACTCCTATATGGCTGGTATTTTCAAAAACATGAATAGTCCAGCTATAAAAAAAAACTCAGTACCCGACCATATCCACATACTCTTTAAGCTATCTAAAAACCACGCACTTGCTAAAGTCATGGAAGAAGTAAAAAAATCAACATCCAAATGGATGAAAGAACATGGAATCATTAAATTTACTTGGCAAATAGGATATGGAGCTTTTTCTATACAATATAACAAAGTAGAAATAGTGATAAGCTATATCGAAAACCAAAAAGAACACCATAAGGAAACCTGTTTTAAACAAGAATTTGAAAAACTCATCAAAGAAAACCAAATGGTAGATTATAATTCCAATTTTTTCTGGGATAGATAAATACAATAGGGTTACCCATTTAGTTCACAAATAGTTGTATATGAGTATATTATTTTGTAAATTGTATTCAAATTCAGGAACGATGAGGATACTAAAAAACATTGATAGACAGACGTTTAAAGAAAGATTTACAACAAAAGAAG
>NZ_JABKBZ010000222.1:0-977 GCF_013166635.1 Lentimicrobium sp. S6
AAGCATTGGCTTGTCCTGCATCTGCGGTTTGGCTTATTGCTGCTCCACAAGTAATACTTGGGTCAATAACATCCTCTACTGTGACATCGGCAGTAATTGTTGATACATTATTACTGGCATCTGTTCCGGTTAGAGTTATTGTATTTAAGCCTAGGTCTGTACAAGCAAAGTCTGTTTGACTTGCTGTTAAGGTGAAATCACAATTATCATAACTTCCATTATCAATATTGGCGGCTGTAATACTGGCTGCTCCTGAGGCATCTAATTGAATAGTTACATTCTGTGAGGCCATTACTGGGGCAATATTGTCTTCTACTGTTACTATAGACTCACATGTTGTGGTTAAACCTGCATCATCAGTTACTGTTAGCGTTACTGTGTTCACTCCTACATTTGTACAATCGAATGTGTTTGGATTGGCATCTAAAGAAACCACTACGCCATTATCATGAGAACCATTATCAATCATTGCTCCGGTGATACTTGCTGTTCCGGCTGCATTTAGTTCTATTGTAATGTCTTGACATACTGCAATTGGAGGATTTTCATCAATTACAGTAATTATTGCATTACAAGTATTAGTATTTCCACAATTATCAGTGACTGTCAGAACAACATTATTTAATCCGAGGTTAGCAGAAGTAAAACTATTTGGTGAAACACTCATTGAGGCAATACCACAATTATCTGTAGAACCATCATTTACATTTTCAGGAATTAAAAGTGCATTTCCCGAATTATCTAAACTAATTGTATAAGGTTTACAGATGGCTGTTGGATTTACATTATCTAAGACTGTAATAGTCTGTGTTGTAGATGCTGTATTTCCGCCTCCATCTGTATAAGTCCATGTTCTGGTGACAGTTCCGTTACAATCTGTGCCAACTATAGCAGCGTCTGTTCCGGCTACACTTCCTGAACCATCGCAATTATCTGTCCAAGATAAATTGCTCATCACTGGGACATCGTCGATACAA
>NZ_JABKBZ010000223.1:0-968 GCF_013166635.1 Lentimicrobium sp. S6
TATTTTTACTCCATTGCCCTTATCTGCTTTGTTCGAATATATTCGACTAAATTTTAAATTTGATTTTGCTCGTATTACAAAATATGATGAAAGTTTGGTTATCTGATATAGACGCGTGAAGTCGACATAACCTCGATCAAAAACATAATATGCACCAACTTCATATGGAATAACATCCATTGCATTTACATCATGTATTGTTGCTTCTGTTATATGAATAAATACAGGGATTTTAGCCGTGATATCATAAAGAGTATGGAGCTCTATCCCACCTTTATTTTTACGGAATTTAGCCCACCAGAATACACTAAGACACAAATCTATTGTAGATGAATCAAAAGCATATATTTTGCCTTTAATCTCAAAGTCTTCATTCTTTAATTTTTTTTGAGCTATATCAATTAGCTAATAAGCAAACTCTTCAAATATTTTTGAATTTCTCTTGTTATTGGCCTTCGATAAATTACTTTTTGAAACAGATATACCGAATCCCAAATGATACGATTTTGAACTATGGGCATTAATTATAACTGTCAAATCTCGAAGACTATTTCGATTAGTAAGTTGACCAAAGACCATACAAAGCAGTTGGTTCCAACAGGAAAAATGTTTGACGTATTTATTGCCATAATATTTGGAGACAAACCTATCAAAAACTCGTTGTGGTAAAAAAGAAATCAATTGAGCGAAAACATACTTGCCTGTGTTCATAATGAATAATTTATAATCACAAACATAGTCGATTCAAATCGTCACCGTCTATATTCTTACCTTAGACATAGTATTTACAAGGTTTTCAAGATACTAAAGCTGACTTTTAGTGGACACTAGTGATTCAATACATTTATTTTATATTTGGGTGTCCCAAAGATAATTTATGTTTATTCGGAGAAAGAAAAATACATCTGGAAGCATTAGTATTCAGATTATTAACAAGTCAAAAGGTCATTATAAAGTGATTAAGACAA
>NZ_JABKBZ010000224.1:0-965 GCF_013166635.1 Lentimicrobium sp. S6
TTCTTTAGATTTAACAGAAGGAATCATCGCCAATCAATTTTAGATAAAATCATTCAGAGATGCGTAGAGCATAAACCGATTGCTTACGCTTCGATTAAATTACACGAGACTTAAATGGGTAACCCTATAAATTAATACGTTCTATATCGCCATAACCAAAACCATAGCATAAAACAATAATATCACCGTTATTATCTATAGCTATATCCTTAGCAAATGAATATTCGGGCCACTCAAACAATTTACACCATTCCACCTCCATACAGGCATTTAGCTTGGCTACCCAAGGATTACCTATATCATTATAGTAGCTAACACCACACATTACAAGTCCTCCATTATGGACATTCTTCATAGATAGCATATAAGTCTGATAAGTAGAGTCCAATTTCCTTTCCCAAAGATAATAGCCATTTATATCTGTTTTTTTAATAAAGGTTTTTCCATCTGATGTTTCCTCATAATTGGCATGGAAAATATAGCCTTTATCATAATGTTCTATATCGTTTTTATAAGCCAGAGCCGATTCATCATTATTTTGTACTCCATACCATCTTTCCCAAGTAGTATCGGAGTATATATATTGTGAAAAGGAAGATAAACTTAAAAAAAGAATTAGAATTAATAGGATCGTTGATTTCATAATTGTATTTTTTAGAAAGGCAGGAATTGACTTTGTCAATTCCTGCCGGATTCTCATCTTCCAAATTTACTTAATAATATTGAATGTGGTACTATTAATAGCTTTACCATCAATTTTTAGAGTAATAATATAGCTGCCTGATTTAAAAGATTTTAAATCTATGGTCTTGCTGTTTTGTTTCACTCCACCACCAACTTAGCACTCCCCACCATATGGTTTTCGCTTCTTACAATAATGACATATATACCTGCCGACCATTGGCTAATATTTAAGGCCTCCTCCTTTATACCATTGGCTAATTTCTTTTGATAAACCTCCTCGC
>NZ_JABKBZ010000225.1:0-932 GCF_013166635.1 Lentimicrobium sp. S6
AGTAGCGAGTATTACAAATAACTTCAATGGAACATCCGATGCTAGTGGCTTCTATAATGTAGGAACAACCACCATCACCTGGACTGTAGAAGATATCCATGGTAATATTAGTACTGATAATCAGGATATTACCATTGTTGATGATGAGGCTCCAATTGCTAATTGTCAAGATATTACAATAAACTTAGACGGAACAACGGGAACAGCAAGTATAGTTGGAGCTGATGTTGATAATGTAAGTACAGATAATTGTGGAATAGTTAGTATGAGTGTGACACCAGATTCTTTCACTTCAGCTAACTTAGGAGCGAATACAGTAACTTTAACTTTAACAGATGCAGCAGGAAACTCAAGCACTTGTACAGCTACAGTAACTGTAACAGATATTACTCCTCCAACAGCAATATGTCAAGACATCACTATTGAACTTGATGCAGCTGGAACAGCTAGTATAGTTGGTTCTAATATTGACAATGGTTCTTATGATAATGGAGTAGTGGTATCCTTAGATGCCTCCCCAGATTCTTTCGATTGTACAAATGTAGGAGCCAACACAGTAACCTTAACAGTATCTGATGATGCCGGCTTAACAACGACATGTGAATCCATAGTAACAGTAGAAGACAATATTGCACCAGTAATGGCCTCACAGAATGTCACTATTCAATTAGATGCCTCAGGAGCAGCCAGTATTACAGCCGCCAATATTGATAATGGAAGTTATGATAACTGTGATTTCACCTTAACAGCCAGTCAAACCGACTTCGATTGTACAGACTTAGGCTTAAATACAATAACTCTAACAGGAACAGATGCCAGTAATAATGTATCAACAATTACTGCCGATGTCACAGTAGAGGATGTTATTGACCCAAGTATTACTTGTGGAGCAGCAATAAGCCAAACCGCAGATGCAGGACAAGCCAATGCTT
>NZ_JABKBZ010000226.1:0-899 GCF_013166635.1 Lentimicrobium sp. S6
ATCAACCCAGCCTGCACCTCGAATACTAATCTTCTCCCCATTAATCATAAATCCTCTATGACCATCTTCATTATAATAATCCTTGACTTCTCTAATCCCGAATTTCATATCATGATTGGCTATGGTCTGAGCACCTGATGAAAAAGAAATCCTTAAATCATGTAAAACAGGTTCCCCAATGGTATGTGGCCACCAAAGTTGGGGATTGTCTATTGTTAATTCATGGAATTCCGATGGATGAAAAATCACTTTTATAGTTTCATTGGCGGCAATGGATACTTCCTTATTTATTGTTTGACCTAAAAATTTCAAATTTACGATACCTTCTACTTTTTGATCATCATAATTTTTCAACTTCATGCTGATAATTTCTTCAGATACCTTGTAGTTTCCATTTTCAAAAACAGATTCCACATAAGGCTCGCATATTTGAACTTTATCAATCTGATTTAAATAAACTGGACGGAAAATTCCCATATTCTGATCAGGAGGAGAAGGATTCCAATCCACAAAACCAATACTAAAATCACCAGCTTTTGGAGGATAAACCTGAACAGCAATTATATTTTCACCTCTTTGAATATGCGAACTCACCTCATATCGATATTGCTTAAAAGCATTATTTACAGTATTTGTATCTGCCAATAATTTCCCATTCAACCAAATATTCGCATTATAATTAATTCCATCGAACTGCAATTCAAAGGCTTCATGCATATTATCAAGAGTAAAGACCTTACGATACCACCAGGCTTGCTGATAATCCTCCTCTGGTATTTTGGTCATATTATCTCCGAAATAAATATCCTTATAAATACCATTTTGAACTTGAGCATTTAGAACCGTGGTTGGAACAGTGGCCACTATAGCAGATTCTACATAAAATGAACTTGAGGATA
>NZ_JABKBZ010000022.1:0-66892 GCF_013166635.1 Lentimicrobium sp. S6
GTGCTTGAAGATAAAAACACCTTTGTATTAAAAAGAGTAAAAAACAAAGAAGTCAGAAAGAAATAGTCTTGTAATCATATGTATATCTGTAACTTAAAAAAATAGACAGCTTAAGTTAACGCTAATGCCCTTCAGGGGGAGGAATGATAGAGCCACTGTATGTAATAATAGTTATATTGACAAATCCGCCTACCACTATCCCTATTAAAACAGCTAAAATATTTCTTAGAATTGATTTCATAATTTTGAATTTGATTATTTTCAAAACTAATAAATATTAGGATTATCTCAGCAAATTGGTGATAATTTATTAATCCAGAAAGACTCATTACTTTAATAAAAGGAATTATTCCATTTTTCTTTGTCCACTTATTATCACTAAATAAGACTATTTTAAATTGATGATTAGCTTTACAAAGCATCGATTTTAATTAATCCGTTGAAATCAGTGTAATTAGTGGATCTCTTTTTTTAAAGATTGAAGTGTTTAGATAAGTACTTATTCAAATCTAGAATAAAAACACATAATACAATGATATTCAGTCTTTTTACATTTTCCCCAACCCCAAGGGGAGCGAAAAAAGTATGCTCCAAAACAATTAGCTCTACAGTTTAGTAAAAAAAAACTTATAGCATACTGAATCAGACACTATTAAGCTATTAAGTAATTGAACACCTCAATTTAAAAACAATAGCGTCCTAATAATTATTAAAGATTCCTCGCTACGCATCGGAATGACAGGTGTTTTGACAACTCTTAGGAAGAAGGGCTTTGCTTTTTTCAATGCCAAAAGCAAAGCCCTTCTTCCTTCCTGTCAAACTCTAACACCCTGTCATTCTGAACGTAATGAAATGAAGTGAAGAATCTTTTTTAATATGGAACTCTTCTTTTGGACAGTATTGATTTAAAAATTATGTTTGTTAGCCTTATATTTACTTCATCCGAGTTTTTAACACAGCCTCAACCTCTTCATATTTAAAACCTTTTGCTTTTAATAGAATGAGATAATGATATAATAAATCCGCTGCTTCATTCAAGAATAAATCGTCATTGTCATCTTTAGACTCAATCACTAATTCTACAGCCTCCTCTCCTACTTTCTGGGCTACTTTATTAATACCTCTTTTATATAACTTATTGGTATATGATTGTTGGTCATCCTCCTCTATTCTTTGGTTAATAACACTTTCCAACTGATAAATGAATCCTTTAGCCGTTTCATCTTTAAAACAAGATGTACTACCCGTATGACAAGTTGGGCCTATAGGATTGGCTTTGATAAGAAGTGTATCTTGATCACAATCTAATTTGATATCTGTTACATAAAGGCAATTCCCAGATTCCTCTCCTTTTGTCCATAAACGATTTTTAGACCTGCTGAAAAAAGTGACTTTGTTTTCCTTTTGTGTTTTTTCAAAAGCCTCTTGATTCATATAAGCTAACATCAAGACTTGTAATGTTTTATCATTTTGAATGATTACTGGAACTAATCCATCATTCTTATTAAAATCTATATTCTGAATATTTATCATGTTATTTTTTTCTATTGATTATTGTAATTTCTAAGTTATTCTAACTGGAACTCCTTTTGTCATTAAAAACTGTTTCAGCACTGGAATCGGAATCTCACCATAATGAAAAATACTTGCAGCTAATCCTCCCGTTGCTTGTGTAGACTCAAACACTTCTTTGAAATGCTGCACTTTACCTGCTCCTCCCGAGGCAATAACTGGAATATTGACCGCTTGAGAAACCAGATTCGTGATTTCTAAATCGAATCCCGATTTGGTACCGTCGCTATTCATGGAAGTGAGTAATATTTCACCAGCGCCCAAGTCCCTAACTCGTTTTGCCCATTCTACTGTTTTTACTGAAGTTCTAGTCCTTCCTCCGTGGACAAATACCTGATGCTCACCCTCCTCAAATTTCGTATCTATGGCGACCACACAACACTGATTCCCAAACTTTCTCGATATTTCTGAAATCAATTCTGGTCTTTTTACAGCTGATGAATTGATACTCACCTTATCGGCTCCTGCATAAATAAGCTGACTAACATCCGCTAAAGAATTGATACCGCCACCCACCGTAAATGGAATATTAATAACTTTTGCGATTCTTTTCACCAATTCAATAAGGGTTTTGCGATTCTCAATGGTGGCTGTAATATCCAGGAAAACCAACTCGTCAGCACCTTCTTGCACATACCTCTCGGCCAGCTCTATGGGGTCACCTGCATCTCGGATACCAATGAAATTAATTCCTTTCACCGTTCTACCATCTCTGATATCTAAGCAAGGAATGATTCTCTTTTTTAGCATAGCTTCTCCAATTCTTTTAGGCTTATATTTCCTTCGTAAATGGCTTTTCCTATGATGGTGCCTTCACAACCTATTTCCGATAATTGCTTTAACTCCTTTATGGAAGTCACTCCTCCACTGGCTATTAAACTGATATCTAATTCTTTTAAAATCTCTTTATATAAATCTATGGATGAACCTATTAACATTCCATCCTTGCTCACATCGGTACAAATCACTTGTTGAATCCCCATGGCCTTTTTTTCTGTGATGAAGTCTATCACATCTATTTCAGAATGTTCTAACCATCCATTGGTGACTATCTTTCTTTGATTACAATCGGCCCCTAAAATGATTTTATTAGAACCATATTCTTGTAACCACTCAAAAAATAGCGGAGGATTTTTAATAGCTATACTTCCTGCTGTAATCTGATTTGCTCCAGATTCAAAGGCTATTCGGAGGTCATCATTTGATTTTAACCCTCCTCCAAAATCCACTTTTAAATTCGTATGGCGACATATCTTTTCAAGCATGGCATGATTCACAATATGATTGCTTTTGGCTCCATCTAAATCTACTACATGAAGATATTGTATGCCTGCATCCTGAAATTGCTTGGCTACCTCGAGGGGATTTTCATTATATATTTTCTTGGTCTGATAATCACCTTTCGACAAACGAACACATTTGCCATCAATGATATCTATTGCTGGTATTATTCTCATAATTCTAAAAAGTTTTTCAAGATTTGAGCACCAATTCCAGCCGATTTTTCAGGGTGAAATTGAGTAGCATAAAAATTATCTTTTTGCATGGCAGCACTGAATGGCAAAATATAATCTGTGGAGGCTATTGTTGAATCACAAATCTCCGCATAATAGCTATGAACAAAATAAACATCACTTTCTTTTCCAATACCGCTAAGCATGTTATTATCCTTACTTTTGAATGTATTCCAACCCATGTGAGGAACCATTTCATTTTCTGGAAACCTTTTGACTTTTGCATCGAAAATCCCAAGGCAATCTGTATTTCCTTCTTCACTATGCTGACACATCAATTGCATTCCCAAACAAATACCTATAACAGGTTGCTTTAAGGATTTGATGATTTTATCCAGCCCTTTTTGTTTTAATATAACCATGGCTGAACTGGCTTCTCCAACCCCAGGGAATATTACCTTATCGGCCTGTTTTATTATTGCCAAATCATCGGTCACCATGCTTTTACAACCCAAATTACTCAAGGCATTTCTCACAGAGCTGACATTTCCTGCATTATAATCTATTATGGCTATCATAGACTTCCTTTCGTGCTTGGGATAGAAAAACCATTGGTCTGATTAATTGCCATTCTGATAGACTTGGCAAAAGCTTTAAATATGGCTTCAATTTTATGATGTTCGTTTTGGCCTTCCGCTTTGATATTGAGATTACATTTGGCAGCATCGCTAAAGGATTTAAAGAAGTGGAAAAACATTTCTGAGGGCATTTCCCCAATCATCTCTCGTTTAAACTCTGCCTCCCAGACAAACCAGGGTCTACCCCCAAAATCTAAAGCCACCTGAGCCAAGCAATCATCCATGGGTAAAAGATATCCATAACGCTCTATTCCTTTTTTGGAGCCTAAAGCTTGTAAAAATGCTTCCCCAAGAACAATGGCTACATCTTCTATACTATGATGCTCGTCAACTTCCAAATCTCCTTTTACTGTTACAGAAAGGTCTAAATCTCCATGTTTGGCAATCTGCTCCAACATGTGATCAAAAAATCCCAAACCCGTTGATATTTCTGACTTCCCTCCTCCATCTAAATTGAGTTCGACTAGAATATCTGTTTCTTTGGTCTTTCTTTGAAGTTTAGATATTCTAGGTTTTGCTTTTAAAAACTCATAAATTGCTTTCCAACTGGTGGTATTCAAAACAGCAAGTTCATCTCCTTCCCCCATAAAAATCCCTTGGCCTTTTAGATTTACAGCCAAATCCATGTCACTTTTTCTATCACCAATCACAAATGATTGCGCCAAATCATAATCTCCATAGATATATTCTTGCAATAATCCTGTTTTAGGTTTACGATTTGGAGATTTCTCTTCCGGAAAGCTGTTGTCTATTTTGATGGCTGAGAAATGAATATTCTCATTTTCAAAAGCCTGGATGATTTTATTCTGTGCAGGCCAAAAGTCTGATTCTGGAAAGGAATCTGTTCCCAAGCCATCCTGATTGGTGACCATCACCAATTCAAAGTCTAACTCCATAACAATACGAGAAAGCCATTGAAACACGCCAGGATAAAACTCTAATTTCTCCAAGCTATCCAACTGAAAATCTTGAGGAGGCTCAATGACCAAAGTCCCGTCTCTATCAATAAATAATACCTTTTTCATTTAAATGTTTTTTAGTGCTTTTATTAATAATTGATTCTGCTCCGGTGTACCAATAGTCAGACGTAAAGCATCTTTTATTTCTTTGGATTTATCTCTGATAATGATGCCTTGATTTCTCAGGCTTTCCATCACCAAATCAGCCTGCTCAAATTCAACTAAAACAAAGTTGGATTCCGAAGGGAAAACGGTTTTAACCATGTTCATTTGTTCCAAAACACGAATCAAACGGAGTCTTTCAGTTTTGATTTCTGATATTTGCTTTGCTACCTTTCTCTTTTCAATAAGTGCGTCTACTACTTTAGTTTGGCTCAAAGAATTAACATTATAAGGCGGTTTTATTTTATTAAGAACCCCAATAACTTCAGGATGAGCAAAAGCCATACCCACTCGTAAACCAGCCAATCCATAGGCTTTACTCATGGTTTGCAGCAGCACCAAATTGGGCGTGGTTTCCAAAATACTAATTCCACTTTCGCTTACGGCGAAATCAATATAAGCTTCATCCAAAACTACTAATCCATAAAACCGGTCAGCTATCCTTTTCACCTCCTCCAAAGGGAAAGCATTCCCCGTGGGATTATTTGGTGAACAAATAAATAACAGACCTCCCGATTTTATATCCTTCTCTATTTCCTCTAGGGGGGGCAGTTGAAAATCTGTGTTTAATGGAATTTTAATGATTTCAACATTATTTATTTGAGCTGAAACTTCATACATTCCATAAGTGGGTGGGAATACGAAAGCCTTGTCTTCTTGTGGTTCGCAGAAAGCCCTGAATAATAAATCGATAATTTCATCACTGCCATTTCCAATGAAAATCTGATTTTCGTCAAGTCCTTTTATTTTGGAAAAAACCATTTTCAATTCTCTTTGTTGCGGGTCTGGATAACGATTCACAGCCGTTTCATAAGGATTTTCATTGGCATCAAGAAAAACTTGAGCACTACCTTGAAACTCCTCTCGTGCGGAACTATATGGAGTGAGCTCCTTAATGTTTTTTCTAGTTATTTGATTGATATTAAACATTTTCTATTTCTTTTAATCTGATGGATACTGCATTTTTATGTGCCATTAGGCCCTCGGCTTCTGCCATTACTTCTATTGTTTTTCCTAGATTGGATATTCCTGCTTTACTGAGTTCTTGAAAAGTGATTTTCTTCATAAAGCTATCTAATGAAACACCGCTATAATTTCTAGCAAAACCATTGGTGGGTAATGTATGATTGGTTCCACTGGCATAATCTCCAGCACTTTCACAGGAATAATTCCCTAAAAAGACGGAACCAGCATTCATCACTTTTTCAACATAATCGTTGGCTTTTTCGGAGGCTATAATTAAATGCTCTGGTGCATATTGATTACTAAATCTGAAACAATCACTCATATTCTCCAACAGAATGAATTTGCTATTTTCCAAGGCCTGTTTAGCTATCTCAGCTCGTGGTAATTCTTTGATCTGCTCCGAAATAGCCATCATGGCTTCCTCTAAAACAGATTCTTGGTCGCTTAACAAAATCACTTGGCTATCGCTTCCATGTTCGGCTTGAGAAAGCAAATCAGCTGCAATAAATTGGGGGAGGCTGGTCTCGTCAGCAATCACCAACACTTCACTGGGACCAGCTGGCATATCAATGGCTATACCCATTTGTTGGACGAGTTCTTTAGCTTTAGTCACATATTGATTTCCTGGGCCAAAAATCTTGTAAACGGGTGTGATAGTTTCCGTTCCAAAAGCCATAGCAGCAATTGCTTGAGCTCCTCCAACTTTGTATACCTTGTTAATCCCAATCAACTGAGCTGTATATAAAACAGCTGGATTTATCAGGCCATTTTCATCACAAGGCGTACACATAATAATCTCTTTACAAGCTGCTATTTGAGCAGGAATCCCTAGCATCAGAATAGTCGAAAACAATGGAGCTGTCCCACCAGGGATATAGAGTCCTACCTTCTCTATGGCTAGGCTTTTTCTCCAGCATTTTACTCCGAGACTGGTTTCTATTATTTCCTCTGTTACCTTTTGTGAAGTATGGAATTTCTCAATATTCGCCTTAGCAATATCTATGGCATCTTTTAATGCTTGTGGAACTAAGCCTTCAGCTTGTTCAAACTCAACATTACTCACTTGCAGGCTATTCAGCTCCGCCTTCTCAAACTGCAGCGCATAATTCTTTAAAGCTGAATCCCCATTTTTTTTGACCTCCTCAAAAATGGAATAAACCAATTCGCTAAGCTTTCTCGTTTCAATCTGGGGCCTTTGCATCAATAGGGGCCAATCCATTTCTTTGCTGTTCTTTATTATATTCATCATATCACCATTTTATCGATAGGAATAATTAATATATCTTCTGCCCCGGCAAGTCTCAACTCGTCAATCACTTCCCAAAACTTATTTTCATCAATCACAGAATGTAAAGAACACCAACCTTTCTCAGCCAATGGCAATATGGTAGGGCTTTTTAAAACGGGTAGAATTTTAGTGACCGCTTCAATTTTTTCCTCTCGCACATTCATTAAAATATACTTGCTGTTTTTAGCTCTCAAAACCGCCTTAATACGAAATAATAGATTCTCTAATAGCTCTTCTTTCTCAGCACTCATTTTCAATGATTTGATTAAAACTGCTTCGGATTTTAAAATCACTTGAGTTTGTCTTAATCCATTTTTAAACAAAGTAGAACCAGAGCTCACGATATCACAAATACCATCAGCAAGACCAATATTGGGGGCTATTTCAACGGAGCCAGAAATGGTATGTATATCAGCATTTATACCTCTTTTATTAAGAAACCCTCTTAAAGTATTGGGATAGGATGTCGCTATTCTCTTTCCCTCAAAATAACTGATATCATCATCTTCTACCTCTTTAGGAACAGCCAGGCAAACTTTGCACTTGGAAAAACCTAGCTTTTTAACCACCTCTACTTTCGACTGCTTCTCCACTAATAAATTCTCACCAATCATAGCAATATCGGCTACACCATCCTCAATATACTGAGGAATATCGGAGTTACGCAGGTATAAAATCTCTATGGGGAAATTGGCTACAGTGACTTTTAGCTGGTCGTTTCCATTATTAATAGAAATTCCACAGCTTTTGAGCAACTGTAGTGACTGTTCATTTAATCTTCCGCTCTTTTGGATGGCAATTTTTAATTTACTCATTTTAAAGTTTTATTTGCCTGAGTAAATTTGAGGGAATGGTATAAAAACAAAAAACCCATCTGATTTACTCAGACGGGTTGTGAAATATTTTTAGATTACATATATCATCTCCTGTTCGCCTGAGGGCAAATATGAAAATGATGATGATGTAATTGACTTAAATACATTATTTGTTTTTTTATTGTTGTGGCAAAATTACATTTTTTTTGGATTGTGCAAGAAATAATAAATATTTTTTGAAATGATTTGCTTAAACCAAGCTATTACAATCAACACTAAACACTGACAATCTGCTCCTTACAAACCTATATAAATTTATTGTTAATTGGGTATTCAAGATATTATAATAGAACGCTACGCTGTAGCTCAATTGAAAACATGTGACATGTTTTCTATAAAGAGCTTGGTGTTCTGCACCAAATTCTCTTCGGAAAAATCATTCTTCTTTAATTTCAAATATCATTGTTTTAATGAAAAAATTAAACAATCTCAATTTGACATAAATCATTCTACCATATTCACACTCAAGGTCCAGAACACCACCCTATTTATAAATGCATAAATCAGACATGAAGCCTAAGGTGAAGAGCACCGACCCTGTTTATAGAAACCGTATTCCCCAAATAAAACCAGAGGTGCAGCGCACCGTTCTATTTATCATTGATCAAAAAAAAGACCCAGCCAAAGGCCAGGTCTCAAATATATTTTAGGGGATACTATTATACCGATGAGAAATTGATGGAGTTTTAAATGAGATTTTAGCCTAATATATTTCTATCGGCATTAAGCATAGTAATTTTAAAGCTTCATTATAATCGCTTTAAAAAACAATGGCTATTAAATCCCATTACGAGATATCTTAATCAACTTCACTTCCACCGAACCTCCTTCTGGGAGAAGGCTGATATAATCGTTATCTTGATTCACCCACTTCACTTGTTTACCAATGCTGACAAAATAGCTGTGGTAGCCATCTGAGTTCTTTAGTGGAATGGAGTAACCTCCGCTTTGACTTCCACCTTTACCGAAATTCACAAATAGCTTCACGGCTTGTTCGGGGTCAGATAATTTCACTTCCAGAAGGATATAATTCTCACTTCTGTCTTTAAAAGAAATAGGGTCAAAAGTAAATTTCTCTTCATGGTTTTGGGCGATGGTCATTTTTCCATCGAGAATATGGACCATGGAATTTTTCTTAATGAGCTCAAAAATCTTATCAATCATTTCAGAAGGATATTTCTCGAATGGAAACACCGTCAAAGCCTTCTCAAAACTCAAAATAGATTCCTGATAATACTTGGTTCCATAGAAGCGTTCTCCATCAGCAATATATCGGTCATATTCTTTCTGCTGTGCTAAGAGTTCTTTCTCTAGAATAGCATTGATTTCTGCTAGCTTCTCTTGAGGATACAGCTCCTCTGTTTTTATTTCTGAAGCTTCCTGATAAGCTAATTTAGCAGTATCCCATTTCTTAGATCTAAAACTCTTATCACCATTATCTATAGCTTTCTGATAGGCCACATCTTTTTCTCTTTGGATTTTTGCTAATGCGGTTCTGGCCTCCTCTATTTTTTGTGGAGGATAGGTCTCATGAACATAAATGGCTTGAGCTTGTGTAAATAGGCTGATAGAGGTTTCGTAATCTTCAGCTACAAATGCTTGGTCTCCTTGCGCTACTAGACTTTCAAAGCGAGCTTGTTGATCAGCCATTAACGCTAAAATCCCATTGATTTCCTCTATCTTCTGCTGTGGATATAATTCCTCTGGTAAAATCTCTAATGCAGCCAGATATTTTGTTAAGGCCATATCGTAACCTTGTTCTTTAAAGGCAGCATCACCGGCAGCAATAGCTTTATCAAATTCCATTCTTTTGCGGGCAATATCTTGTAGAATCTGGTCTATTTCCATGATTTTTTGTCGTGGATAAACTTCCGTTGATAAATGCTCTAAGGCTGACTGATAACTTTGTTTTGCAGCTTCATGTTCAGAAGCAGCCAATTGGGCATCACCCTGAGTAACTGCAGCATCATAAGCGGCTCTAGTGGCGGCCATGGCATCTAAAATCGTTTGAATCTCGGTGATTTTTTCAGCAGGATAAGTCTTAGTAGGTAATATTGCTAAAGCTTCTTGAAAATGGCCTAAAGATGCTTCAAATTGACGCTCTTTAAACTCACCGTCTGCAGTATTTATTAATACCTGGTATTGCTCATGCTTTGCTACTAATTCATCTATCTTCACTATCTGTTCTTGAGGATAGGTTCTATCCGTAAAAATCAATGAAGCTTCTTGGTATTGTTCTTTGGATTTTGCAAAAGATTCTTGCTGCAATAAATCATCAGCTTTGGCTATCACTTTATCATATTCTGCGTTTTTCCTAGCTAGTTCCTCTAAAATATCTCTGATCTCGCTCATCTTTTGCTTAGGATATTCTTCCTCCACTTTAAGTATAGATGCAGCCTCATATTTAGTGATAGCCGTTTCATAATCTAATGCAGTAAACAATTGATCAGCTTCTAAAATGATGGCATCATATTGGGCTTGCAAATCAGCAATGGCTTGTAATTTTTCATTAATGATATTGATTTGCTCTTGAGGATAAACCTCCTCTGTTTTTATGTCTAAAGCTTCTTGATATTTAGGAAGTGCTAAACTCCACTCCTCTTTCACAAATTGCTTGTCGGCTTCTTTGATTAAAGCATCATACTGCTTTTGCTGGGCAGCTAGTTCCAATAAAATCCCATCTATCAGTTTCAATTGTGTTTGAGGATATGCTTCATTGGCTTTAATAACCAATGCTGCTTCATATTTATCGATAGATGCCGCATAGTCTTTTAACTCCAACAACTGGTCTGCCTCAGCTACTAAAGCATCATACTGTGCTTGCTGAGCAGCTAACTCACCTAATAGATTATTTAATTCGGAGATTCTTTCCTTTGGATAGGCCTCCTCCGTTTTGATTTGAGATGCAAGAGTATAATTTGTTAAAGCATCTTGCCAGCTATTGGATTGATAGAAAGCATCTGCATCGGCAATGGCTTTGGCATAGGCCGCTTCCATTTCGGCCAACTCTGCTAACTTTTTATCAATTTCTTGAATTTGAGTTTGAGGATAAACCTCATTGGCTTTTATTCCAAGTGCTTCTTGATATCCTTCTTTAGCCACTTGCCATTCTTGAATAGCAAATTTTTCATCGGCAGCAGCAATAGCAGCCTCATAAGCCGCTTGTTGTTCTGCTTGTGATTTCAGCAAGTTTTGAATGGCTAAAATCTGTTCCTTAGGATAAGCCTCCTCTGTTTTTAATGCAGATGCTTCCTCATATTTAGTGATGGCAGCATTATAAGATTCTGCATCTCTATTTTGGTCAGCGGCAGCAATGGCTTCTGAATATAATCTATCATTTTCAGCTATTTGCAATAGGATGGCTTCTATTTCCGCAATCTTCTCTTTAGGATAAGCTTCCTCTGTTTTCATTTCAGAAGCTTGTTTATATTGCCCTAATGATATTTCATAGCTCTTCTCTGCTAAGGCTGCATCCGCCGATTGAATTAACTGAGCATACAGTGCATCTTGATCTGCCATTTCCTTGAGGAGGGCATCAATTTTAGCAATTTGTTCAGTCGGATAAGTCTCGTTGGACAAGATAGTGAGTGCCTCTTGATACTTGGCTTTAGAATCCACATAAGTACTGGCTGCAAACAATTCATCAGCGCTAGCAATTAAGGCATCATATTGAGCCTTCTGAGCAGCTATCGCTTCCAGTTTTGCATCAATATCAGCAATACGAGTTTTGGGATATTCCTCCTCAGCTTTGATTTCTAAAGCATCCTCATAAGCGGTTCTTGCCATTTCCCATTCACTTTGGTCATAATAAGCATCAGCTTTTGTAATGGCAGCTTGATATGCCGCATTTTTATCCGCCATAGCTTGCAATAAACCATCAATCTCGGCAATACGCTGCTGAGGATGGCTTTCGTTGGCAAAAATCACTATAGCTTCTTGGTATTTACCTTTAGACTCTGAATAAGTCTGGGTTCCAAATAAGGCATCAGCTTCAACAATTAGTGCATCATAAGCCGCTTGTTGTGCTGCTTGGTCTTTTATCTTCTGGTTGATTTCAGCAATTCTATCTTGTGGATATTGTTCTGCGGGTTTTAATCCCAAAGCAGTTTGATAAGAATCTAAAGCTGATGTCCACTCGGTAGCATCAAAGGAAGCATCACCATCGGCAATAGCTTTGGCATAAGCGGCTTCTTTATTGGCTAGAATTCCATCAATCTCGGCAATCTTTTCTTGAGGATAAGTTTCGCTAGGTAGAATGGTCAATGCTTCTTGGTATTTGGCTTTGGCATCTTCATAAGTCTGAGTTCCGAATAAAGCATCAGCTGCCGCTATGATGGCATCATATTCTGCTTGTTTGGCTTCTTGGTCTTTTATCTTTTGGTTGATTTCTGCAATTCTATCTTGGGGATATTGTTCCGCTGGTTTTAATCCTAATGCAGTTTGATAAGAAGCTAGAGCTGATGTCCACTCGCTAGCATCAAAGGAAGCATCACCATCGGAAATGGCTTTGGCATAAGCCGCTTCTTTGTTGGCTAAGATTCCGTCAATCTCTGCAATCTTTTCTTGAGGATAAGTTTCGCTAGGTAGAATGGTCAATGCTTCTTGGTATTTGGCTTTGGCATCTTCATAAGTTTGAGTTCCGAATAAAGCATCTGCGGCCACAATGATGGCATCATATTCTGCTTGCTTGGCTTCTTGGTCTTTTATCTTTTGGTTGATTTCTGCAATTCTATCTTGGGGATATTGTTCTGCTGGTTTTAATCCTAAAGCCGTTTGATAAGAAGCTAGAGCAGCGGTCCATTCTGTGGCTTCAAAGGAAGCATCACCATCTGCAATGGCTTTTGCATAAGCTGCTTCTTTATTGGCTAAGATTCCGTCAATCTCTGCAATCTTTTCCTGAGGATAAGTTTCGTTTGGAAGAATAGCTAAAGCCTCTTGGTATTTGGCTTTGGCCTCTTCATAAGTCTGAGTTCCAAAATGACCATCTGCTGCCACAATGATGGCATCATATTCTGCTTGTTTGGCTTCTTGGTCTTTTATCTTTTGGTTGATTTCTGCAATTCTATCTTTTGGATATTGTTCCGTTGGTTTCAATCCTGAAGCTGTTTGATAAGAAGTTAAGGCATGAGCCCAATCTCTGTTATCAAATTTAGAATCACCTTCAGCTATGGCAGCAGCATAGGATGCATCTTTATCTGCCATTCCTTGTAATAAAGCATTTATTTCTGCTATTTTAGTCTTAGGATATTCTTCACTTGGCTTTAATTCTGAAGCTTTTTGAAAATGGCCTAAGGCTAAAGACCAAGCACTTGCTGTAAATTGTTCGTCACCAAATTTGATTTCTTCTTGGTAAGCTAATTCTAAATCGGCGAAATCTTTCATGATTCCCTCAATAATGGCCATTTGATCTTTAGGATAAGCCTCCTCTGTTTTCAGCTGAGAGGCTAATTTATAATTATCAAAAGAGGGTGCATATTCCTTAGCCTGAAATTCTACATCTGCCTGTGCGATTAGCTCATCATATTTTTCGGCATCTGCAGCTAATTTGACCAATAAACCATTGATGATTTCTATTTGTGCAGGAGGATAGTTTTCTTTAGGCTTTAATTCGCTAGCACTTGCATAAATTCCAAGCGCGGCTTGATATTCTAGAGCTTCAAATTTAGCATCGGCTTGAGCAATAAGGTCGGCATAGTTGCCTTCCATGGCTCTGATTCTTCTTTGCTCCTCTATAGTATTGATGTCCTCAATTTTATATTTAGGATACATTTCTTCAGACTTAATTTGAGAAGCAATGAGGTATGCTGATTTGGCATCACTAAGCTTTTCTTGCTCGAATAACTTATCGGCATTGGCAATGGCATCCTCGTACTTCTTATCCAATTCCTTTTGAGCACCAAGTCTTCTTTCAATTTCACTGATACGTGATTTTGGATAAACCTCCTCCGATTTTATCTCTAAGGTTTGCTGATAGGCTAATAGCGCAGGAGATAAACTGTCAACAGCATATAAATCATCAGCTATCTTCAAGGCAGCTAAATAGCTTGCATCCAGTTCTTTTTGCGCATTGATTAAAGCATCAATCTCATCAATTTTTTCTTGAGGATAGACTTCGTTTGGCTTCAGGTTTTTGGCTGCATAATAATCGTAAAGGGCATTCTCATAATCCTTGGCTTGGTACTTGGCATCCCCTGCCATGATTAAGGCTTGGTATTTATCTGCAGCTTCTAAAACAGACTGGATTTCAGCTAGTTTATCTTTTGGATATTGTTCATCTGCAATTAATAATGAAGCTTCGGTATAGGATTCAATGGCCTTTTCATAAGACTTCTGCTCAAAACTTCTATCGGCTTTGGCTATTATTTTATCGTATTCTTCTCTATTGGCTTGTTGGGCTCTAACCTCTTTACATTCTTCCTTTAACTCATTCACTCTATCTATCACCAATTGAGCCCTTTGCTCATCAATATAGAAATTGCCTTTGTTCTTATGATAAGTAATTTCAGTTAATGGCCTATCAAGAATAGAAAGGTCTACAGAACAATCGGGGAATAATTCCACCACTAAATCATATTCAAAGATAGTATTGTGATTTACATCGCGAGGCAGGGCAGTATTGACATCAAATATCTTCTGCACATAATTGGATTTATAGAACTTAATTTGATAGTTGGAGTTTAAATTCAATTTGAATTTGTGTCTTCCATTTGTTCCAATTTCGGCAGTTTCTTTTACACTACCTCCTTCTATTAGCTGAATTCGAGCATCAAATAATCCATTGTCATTTTCATGAACAAAACAGGAAATTTCGATATATCCCGTTGCTAAAAGGATGTCAATTTCTAATAACTGATCTTTCGGGTATTGCTCATCTGGTTTCAATTCAACAGCCTTGGAATACCTAGAAAACGCAGATTGATATTTCTTATCTTTAAAAAGCTGATCACCATCAGCAATAGCTTTGGCATAGTCTGTTTCCAACTTATCAGCTTTGGCTTGTTCTTTATCTAATCCAGAATTAATCTTTGTCAACATGTTGGCGGCATAGGTTTTCTCAGGGAGAAGGGCAATAGCTTTTTGATACTCTGACTTAGCAGCGGCCAAATCCTTGTCCACATATAATTTATCAGCAACAGCAGTAATTTGGTCATATTCTTTTTCTTTCTCAATGAAGACCTTCATTTTAGCAATTTGAGCTATAGCATATTCATCTCCAGGTTTTGTTTCCAATGCTAATTCATACTGGCTTAATGCTTCAGAAAATTTTTGATAATTGAGCTGTTGGTCAGCCTTGAGGATGGCTTGCTCGTATTTCTGTCTATTGGAATCTTGGTTTTGGAGTATATTGGCAATCTTGATAATCTGATCATTGGGATATTTCTGAGCGGCATCAACATTAGCAGCATCGCGATAGAAACTAATGGCCTGCTCGTATTCCTGTTTTACAAAATGCTCATCGGCGGTTTTTATAGCTTGTTCGTAAACCGAATTCTTCAAATTAGCCGCCTCTAATAATGTTTGAGACTCCTCTAATCTTGATTTCGGATGTGCTTCGTAGGCAATAAGCGCAAGAGCTTTTTCATAATTGACGATGGCCGTTTCATAGTCTTTTACATCAAAAGCTTCATCGGCAGTTTCTATATATTCATCATATTCACCTCTTACGGCCATTTCTGCTTTAAGGAGGTTGATGATTTCCTGAACTTTTTCATTAGGATAAGCCTCCTCCGGATTGAGTTTTGCAGCTAATTGGTAGGTAGCTTTAGCATTATAGTAATCCTTGTTTTGGTAGTATTCATCTGCCGATTTTATCACCGATGCATAATCCTTAACCTCTTGGGCCCAAATTGAACCAGTGAAAAGGATAAAAAAGGCCAATAGGCTGATGATGTTTTTTGTATTCTTACTATTCATAAAAGTATTTTCAGGCTTTAGAACTAGTTTAAACTTAGACTTAAAATTGTGAGCAATCTGTTGTCATCATTAAACATATTCTTAAAAGATTATCAAAATATAACGTTTCGTCCCTTGCTTTATTGCTTATTGTATTTGACCATCAACCAGGTGTACCGTACGATCGCAAAGCGATGCCAAATGTTCATCATGGGTCACCATTATAAAGGTTTGTCCAAACTCATCGCGGAGTTGGAAAAACAAGCGATGTAGTTCTTCGGTATTGGTTCTATCGAGGTTTCCAGAAGGCTCATCGGCAAAAACCACTTTCGGCTGATTGATTAAAGCCCTTGCAATGGCCACTCTTTGTTGCTCCCCTCCCGATAACTCAGAAGGTTGATGCGTTAAGCGGTGATCCATTTTCAAAAACTCTAGAAGCTTCTTTGCTTCTCTCTCTACTTCTCGAAAATCTCGTTTGCCAATAAAACCAGGCATACAAACATTCTCTAAACAATTAAACTCAGGTAATAAATGATGAAATTGAAATACAAAGCCAATATTCTGATTTCTGAAATCCGCTAGCTTTTGCTCCTTCAAATCGAAGACAGAAACACCATCAATCAAAACCTCCCCTTCAGAAGGTTTATCCAAAGTCCCCAATATTTGTAATAGTGTGGTTTTACCAGCACCAGAAGCACCAGTAATCCCTAAGACTTCGGAGGAATTCACTTGAAAATCGATACCTTTCAGTACTTGTAGATCTCCGTATGACTTCTTGATATTTCTAGTTTGTATCATCATTTCTATTTAACCCGCAAATATCAGATTATTTTGGGAATAAAAGGACTTCTAAAAGGGGTATCACTTAATTATTTATCAAACCTTCGGTGGTTTTTAACTTAATTTAAATGTTGAGGATATTTTGATTGAAAAGCAAAGCCATTATTTTAGAAATATTGGCTTATTCTATTGATTCGGCATATGAATCTTATTTAAGAGTTTAATTCTTCCTAGTTTCTTGAATAGCTCACTTCGAAGAAGATTTTAAAGCTATAAATTCAATTGAAATAAGGTCATTGCGAATAAAGTAAAGCAATCTCATTAAATCTAGACCAGCTTTTTAATGCCAGAATTAGACATTGAAGATTAAAAATTTGGATTAAATGTTCATTGTATGGGTTTCGATTTTCATAAGGTATGACTTCCTTTTCTTTAAGCTGTTTCGATGCCTGAATAGGAAATCTGCGCAAACAGACCTATTTTAGAGATTACTTCTATTCTATCTTTTTAAGGATGGTATTAGATACAATTTTCGTTTTTCCTTCTTTACAAACTGGTTTCTCAAACTTATAACATCTTTGATATATAGTATTTTTTCTTAAATTTGAGCTGTTTTTGATTTCACAGTATGATTTATATCAAAACAAACTATCTTATGGAGTCCAGAAACCATAATTAAACGGGGAGTATCCGAAAAGCCAGAAGAGTAGGAAAATCAACAATCAAAATCAATATTATGGATGCTCAAAAAGTAGACATGTTTATCATTAGCAACAACAAATTCTTTGAAAGTCATAGAGTTGTTCAAATTCGTGAAAAAATGCTTGAAATGGATGAATCAAAATGGGGATTTATTCAAACGCTTCAGTTTAAAGATCCAACTATTGCCTTAATCATCTCCTTATTGGGTGGTTCATTAGGTATTGACAGGTTCTTTATTGGTGATACAGGCTTAGGCATAGGTAAACTATTGACTTGTGGTGGCTTGGGTATATGGGCCATTATTGACTGGTTTTTGATTATGGGGGCAACCAGAGAAAAAAACATAGAAATATTAGCACAAGTGATGCGCTAATCTATTGAAGCCTACAAAATTTTATATTATTGTTTTAGGCGCTTGCATGGCAGGATATATTTGGCTTGGACTTCAAACCTATTTGCCCTCTGATAAAGTTGGCCTCTGTTTGATCAAACAAAGCACAAATATCCCCTGCCCTTCTTGTGGTACCAGTAGATCTATTTTGAGCATTTGTAAAGGTGAATTTTCGCAGGCTCTCCAATGGAATCCTTTAGGTTATATTTCACTTTTTATCACGCTCATTTCTCCTTTTTGGATCCTTTTGGATTGGGTATCCAATAAAACCACCTTCTTCAAAGCCTATAAAAACATTGAAATTCAATTAAAAAAACCCATCATCTATATTCCAAGTATAATATTAGTATTGGCCAATTGGATTTGGAATATTCTAAAAGGATTATGATTCAAATTAAACCATTTCATTACCAGCCTAGCGAGCATGAAGCTGAGAAAGCTTCCAATAGTTATCTGATGTCCCTAGTAGCTTTAGTAGGAGGGCTGCCTTTCCCTATTATTAACTTATTTGCTACTCTTTTCTTTTATATTGCCAATAGAAAAGGGACAGGCTTTGTAAGATGGCACTGCAAACAAGCACTCTTTTCGCAATTATCCCTCCTCTTCATAAATACTGTTGCTTTTTGGTGGACCATCGCTATTCTCTTCGAAAGCGAAATTATTACCAACTTTTATATATCCTATATTATAAATGCGCTTATTTATAATATAGCCGAGTTTATTGCAACGGTGTATACCGCTATTCAAACCCGAAAAGGACTGCATGTGAATTGGTATTTTTATGGAAATCTATGTGATTGGCTCACTAAGGATTCCAATGTCAAAGAAATAGATTCTCCATTCCTATAAAGATTAAATGATGAACAAATTATTCACCGAAGGGCTCCTCATAATTATCATATTCTTTGTCAGTCTTTTTATGATCAATCAAATCAACTGGATGACTTTTTTCCAAGTAGAAAAAAAGACGGAAAATTTAGAAGAAGAGCTTGGAGAACTGTTCTATGATTTTATCTTACAGGATTATATTGAGATTCAAGATGAGAATACTCTGATAATCATAGATTCAATTTTCTTTAGAATCACCGAACAAAACCACATAGATTCTGATAAAATTCAAATCCACATCATCGATAATAAAGAAGTAAATGCTTTTGCATTACCTGGAAATCATTTAATTATCAATACTGGATTAATGAGTTCCACAGACTCGCCAGAAGAACTAGCTGGAGTTATCTGTCATGAAATCGCACATATAGAACTGGATCATATAATGAAAAAACTGGTTAAAGAAGTTGGGGTGAGTTTATTAGTTTCTTTGGCTGGAGGAAATTCAGGATCTGAAGTTTTAGCAGAAACAGTTAGACATTTATCCTCCTCAGCATTCGACAGAAAACTTGAAAAGGAAGCTGATTTAAAAGGCGTTGATTACTTAATAAATTCGAATATCGACCCCAATCCTTTTGCCGATTTCTTTTATAAGATAGAAGACAATGATGATTTTATAAAGCATTTCTCATGGCTAAATACCCACCCAGAATTAAAAGCTAGAGCTCAATATATTGTAGAATATATCAATAAAAAAGAATATCAATCTGAACCCATTATTTCTGCATCTTCCTGGAAGATACTAAAGGAAACAACTAATTAATCAGCAGCAAACACCTGACCTTGAGTATCTAATATTTGAAATAATATAATTCCACACAAAGAAAAGGCAAAGGAAAATCGCTAAGCTTGCAAAAGAAGATAGAACGCAGATGACACTGATTTGACGGATTTTCGCTGATTAGATTTTATAATAAGACAAGATTTCGTGTATTAGAATGTTCGCCACCACCCCAGATCTCCTCCTCAATCGTTTACCATTCCTTACAATTCCTCAAGTCTCCAAGTCTCACTTTCACCAGTTCTCCAGCTCGTTCTTACTTCATCTCGATATGAAAAACAATTCTTTCAGTAGCACACAACCTTGAACCTTGAACCTTGAACCTTGAACCTTGAACCTTGAACCTTGAACATCTAAACTTTGAACTTTTAGTTTATAACTCCAATACATATTTAAAACCCAGCCCAAAGGCCAATAGCACCCGCCAATAATCCCACAGCTACATTTATTGCCTTCATGGTGAAAAAGCTTTTTCTGGATTCTGCTAGTAATGGTAAGGCACCATGTCCGTCTTGAACAATGGAGCTAGCCAATAATACACTAAATGGAATTAAGCCTTGGAAAAACATAATAACAAATACCAAGTGTGGGCCAGATTCCGGAATAATTCCAATTAGAACTGCAAGCAGCAATACCATCCAAATATTATCAGTTATCCACTCGTTAAGCTCATAAAACTGTCCTAAAAAGGCAATTAAAATCATGGCACCAAAAGACCAGCCTAAAATCTTTAAAAAGTGTTTTTTGATCACATGACCCCAAAGGTGATCCTCCAAAAAGTGATCGGAGGAAGTTAAGAAAATATATAAAGCCGTTATCATTACAATCACATAAGTAAGCATAATCCAGTCGATTGTAAAAGATTCGTGGCCATGCTCGTGATCGTGGTCGTGAATATGCTGAGGTTGGGCTCCATCAAGAGTTGAAATATCAAAATGCTCATGGTGAAAAACGCCAGTGGCCATTCCAATCAAAAAGGAAACTACTCCGAAAATTAATATAGCCCTGATAAAAGTGATATTCTTTAAATTCTGAATAATGGATGTAGCTGACTGAGGATGGGCATCTACTTCATGTTGGTGGACTTCCATGTGTCCAGGAGGAACACAGAAAAACTCAAATCGCTTTCCAAAATACATCAATAAAACTCCAACAGCAATGGCAATCGCCATCACAATTAAATTAATTAGAAGCGCATACTCCGGAATTAATGAAAACATTACAAAAGCTTCATCTCCAGAAGTAGCTATCATGGCTGTCACCAATGCTGCAAACCGAATGACTTCATGTGCATAGAGCGAAACAATGGTATAAGCCCCCAAGCAACCAGGAACAATTCCTAACACCGCCGCAAAGATGATCTGAAGGAAAGGAGATTCCTTCAAGCGATGCGCCCAGTCTCCTCTAGTTTTTACATTCATATATTCTATCACCATCATCATGACCATCACAAAGGTGGTAATCATAATAGTTTGGCTGATAATTTTATGAAATTCAATATTTTCTAACATACTATAAGTATTTCCAAATCATATAAAACACACTAAATAAACTTAAGAATATCATACCCACCCAAGCATAAATTTTAAGCCACTTGGGAGCTTGGTCGTCTTTATCAATAGACATCATAGCCCAATAATTGAGGATGGCTAATAGTGGAGCTGTCACAAAAGAAATGGTGGTGGCCAAGTCTACCATAAACTTCATACTCTTGCCAAACCAAATCATCAGACCCCAAGAACCCAAAACCAAAACCACCATCCAAATAAGATAGTTTTTATTTTGAGACGTATTATTAAGTTTTTTGGAGGGCAAAAGTAAGCTAAAAGTTGGTTCGAGCACACGAGGGTAAGCATCTAAAACAGTAATTGAAGTTGAAAGCATAGTGGTGAAAGCAGCTACTCCTATAACATAATAAGCCCAATGACCTAAACTGGCAGTATACATGTTCACCAATTGCCCAGCAAATGCAACTCCTTTATCAGAAAACTCTTGACCACTCCCATACATTACAAAAGCTCCTAATGCTAAGAAACCAATAGCTAAAAATGCAGTTCCTATATACCCAATATTGAAATCTCTAATGACAGCTCTCATATTGGGTTTTTCATTACCTTCCTCATATTTTGCCTCTGTCCATGTTGAGTGCCAAACAGATATATCAATAGGTGCTGGCATCCAACCAACAAAAGCTATCAAGAAAGCAATATCAAAGGCATTGGTCCAATCAAAATGATAGATCCCAGCCAATTCAGATTTAAATGAGAAAGCTATTGCAAAAATGGTACTAACTGTTAAAACTAGGATAATATATTTCATACCCTTTTCTAAAATCCGAAATTTTCCGATAATTAGAAAAACCATAATTAAAACCATTATCCCCATTGTCATCCACTTAATATCAGCAGATAAACCAGTCAAACCACCCAATAACCCAGCAGTCACCATACTTACAGCTACTGTTATGACAAACATGGTAGATAAGGTAAACAAAGCATATAAAACCAAAGCCCATTTTCCTATTTTTTTATAGCCATGCACTAGACTTTTCCCTGTACTTGCTGCATATCTTGGTGCAAATTCGAAAAACGGATACTTGAGTATATTAGCCAATAATAATACTCCAATTAAACCAAAACCATAACTAGCACCTGCTCTTGTGCTTTGCACTAAATGAGAAACTCCCACGGCAGCGCCAGCATATAAAAGCCCTGGTCCAAGATTTTTTAATATTGAAACGATTTTCATTCGTATTATTTGATATACAAAATTACATTATTCTTTATTGTTAAAAATAAAAATTGACTTCATAGACAATTTTTATTCTACTTTCTGGTCTACAAATCATAATATCAGGTAAATCACTGATTTATAAAGAATGATAAAAAGTACTATTTTAGCAAACTTATCAAGTTACATACTACAAAATCAATAATTAATTATTTAAAGATGAGAAAAATTACTCTAAGCCTTTTGGCTATTTTGCTTTCTATCCAGTTTATCTCGGCACAAAACCAAAAGGATGAATTTCCTAAATGGGTTCAGATGATGAGTGATGAAAGTGCTAATTTTTATGATGTTCAAGCAGAATTCAATGCTTATTGGGCAGGTAAATCTCCTGCAAAAAGCTCTGGTTGGAAAGTTTTTAAGCGCTGGGAATACATGATGCAATTTCAGATTGATGAGAATGGCAATAGAATTCCTGCAGATCAAGTTTATAAAAGAGTAAATAATTTCAAAAGCCAAAGAACAGTAAAATCCGATGCTAACTGGACTAATATCGGCCCAATAAATCTACCTATAAATACAGGTACTGGACAACCCAATGGAATGGGACGAGTAAATGCTATAGCTTTTCACCCAACTGATGCAGATATTGTTTTCATAGGCGCTCCTCAAGGAGGTTTATGGAAAACTGCAGATGGTGGAAGCACATGGGAAGTTTTAACCGATGACCAACCCACGTTAGGTGTATCAAGCATTATCATCAACCATGACAATGCCGATATTATTCTTATTGGAACTGGTGATAGAGACGCTGGCGATTCTAATGGCATGGGGGTTTTCAAATCTACTGATGGAGGAGAAACTTGGACCGTTTCAAACGATGGTATGGGTAATCGTACTGTTGGAAGAATGATTCAAGATCCTAATGATTCGGACATTATCTTGGCTGCAACTGATGGTGGTGTTTATAAATCTAGTGATATGGGAGCTACTTGGACACAAAGCCAAAGTGGTAATTTTAAAGATATCCTTTTTAAACCAGACAATTCTTCTGTGGTTTATACCATTTCATCAAATAATTTTTATAAAAGTACCGATAATGGTGATAGCTTTACAAATAGTAGTAGTGGACTTCCTGGTGGAAGTAGAGGAGCCATTGCTGTTACTCCTGCCAATCCAGAAGTAGTTTACGTATTGCTTTCTAGTGGAAGTGTTTATGGAAGTACAAGTAAATCAGACGACGCTGGAGATAGCTGGACCGTAAAATCTACAAGTCCAAATATTTTTGATTACAGCTGCGATGGTTCTGGTAGTAATGGTCAAGGTTGGTATGATATGGATATTGCTATTGACCCTAACGATGAGAACTTTGTTTATGTTGGTGGAGTAAATACGTGGGTTTCTAGTAATAGTGGAAGTAACTGGTCTATCAATTCACATTGGTATGGTGGATGTGGTGTTCCTTCTGTTCATGCCGACATGCACGTTTATGAAATCAACCCATTAAACAACAGACTTTATAATGGTAATGATGGTGGACTTTATTATACAGATAACCAAGGTGATTCTTGGCCTCAAATTAGTAGTGGTTTAGCTATTTCTCAAATTTACAAGATAGGCTCTAGTGCTACTGTTAAAGATTTAGTGATCAATGGCTACCAAGATAATGGAACAGCAACTTTCACGTCTGATGGTTGGAAGACAGTAATGGGTGGCGATGGTATGGATTGTGCCATCGACCCAGTTGATCCAACTTATTCTTATGGTGAGTATTATTATGGTGCTATTGATAGAATTAAGAACAATAGTCAAAATCAAGGTAATATTGTAGGTGGAATTAGCGAAGAAGGAGCTTGGGTAACACCATTTCTTATTTCTTATGCCGATGCCAATACTATGTTTGTTGGTATGAAGGGTGTTTGGAGAACTAATAATGTAAAAGCAAATTCTACCAGCCAAGTTCAGTGGACAAAAATCACTGACTTTAGTGGTTCTAATTGTAGTATGCTCGAACAAAGTGACGCCAATCCTGATATCCTTTGGGTAGGAAAAGGAAGCTCCATGTATATGACCCTTAATGCTAACGATGAAGCCCCTACTTGGAACATTGTAACCAATATGCCAGGAAGTGGTGATATTAGATCTATTGCTACAAATCCAAATAATGAGGATGATGTATATATGGCTAGAGGAAACGGGATTTATTATTCTAACAATCTTTGCGAAACTTGGACAGATATTTCTGGTAGCTTACCAAGCATAGCTATGAATAGTATTGTATTTTACAAGAATAGTGGTGATGGTTTATATGTTGGAGCCAATGCTGGTATCTATTACAAGGATTCAAACCTAGATGATTGGGTGCTTTATAATGATGGTTTCCCATTATCTTCTAGAATTACAGAATTAGAAATTTATTATGATGCCGCCAACCCTTCTCAAGACCTACTCAGAGCCAGTACTTATGGCCGTGGGCTTTGGGAAACCCCAATGTTCCAAGGCGTTTTAACTGCTAATTTCAGCGCTGACCAAACAAACATTCCTTCTGGTTGTACTGTTCAATTCTCAGACTTATCTATTGGAGTTCCAACTTCTTGGAACTGGACATTCGAGGGAGGAACACCAGCTACTTCTACAGAACAAAATCCTATTGTAGCTTATGAAAACAATGGAGAATTTGATGTAACACTTGAAGTAACAAATGTAAATGGAAGCGAAAGCATTACCGAGGAAAACTATATCTCAGTAGTAGCAGGATTAACTCCTGAAGTTCATTTTTCAGCCAGTCAACAAGGTTTTTGCGAAGGTGATGATATGATCGTGGAATTTACTGATGAGTCACTATATTGCCCTACAGCTTGGACTTGGACTTTTAATCCTTCATCTGTTAATTTCTTAGAAGGTACCGATGCCAATTCTCAAAATCCTAAATTAGAATTTACAGCTAATGGTTCTTACGATGTAAGTTTAGAAGTACTTAATAGTAATGGGAGTTCTACAAGCACTGAACTTGCCTATATTCAGTCAGGAGGCTCTGCTATTCCTTTCTTTGAAGATTTCGAAGGAGAAGACCCTCTATCTAGAGGTTGGATTATTGAAAATGAAGATGACGGTATCACTTGGAAAGATTATAATGTAGCAGGAACAGAAGGTTCCAAAGCGATGGGAATCAATTTCCATGATTATGTAAACTTTGGAGCCAGAGATAGATTAATTACCCCTGCTCTTTCATTACCAGCAAACTTTATAGATATTACTTTCAAACATGCCTATACACAATATTATTCTGCTTATACCGACTCACTTATTGTTTTAATTTCTACAGATTGTGGTGAAAATTGGACAAGAATATTTGAAAAAGGAGAAGATGGAAATGGCACATTCGCCACTCATGAATTAACTACCGATGCCTTTGTTCCAGCTGAAAGTACAGATTGGTGTGGTTCAGGTTGGGGTAGCGAATGTTACTCTATCGACATTAGCGAGTATGGAGGAATGAATAATGTGAAAATTGCCTTTGAATCTTATAATATGAGGGGTAATTATCTTTATATTGATGATATCATGATAGATTTTTATGCTGGAATTGACAATACACAAATAAATGAGAATTTATTAAGCATTTTCCCTAACCCAAGTAATGGTGAATTTTCTATCAATCTTATTCAAAATATGAAAGATGCACAGATTGAAATTTATGATCAATTAGGTCAACAAGTATTCTTCCTTGCCAAAACAGACATCACTAAAGCTGAAGAATTTAGAATCAAGCTCGAAGGTGTTTCTACTGGTGTCTACTTAATGAAAATTAGTAATGAAGAATTAAGCATTCAAGATAAAATTATTGTGGAATAACATAAATCTATCAATAAACAAAAAGAGGAGGGTTTCGTAAATGAAACCCTCCTCTTTTGTATTTTACAACATGAATTATTTAAGATTAATCCAAGGTTTACCAGTTTTTAAAATTTCTTTTCCAGCAACATCATTAATAACAATTGCCGCCATCATATACCAAGCACCTAGAGCACAAAGTATCAATTCGTAACCCGCTACAACATTCAATATTGGCAAGCCAAAGTGCCCTAGATCTAAAAGAACGAACCCTATGAGGAGCAATGTAAAAGTAAAGGCCATTGCAAAATGGACAAACCAAGAGGCAACCCATAAAATCGCCACCAATAAAGTCCAAACTACCAAATAATAACCTACATCAGTAGTAGATGAAGCATAGACACCAAAATGGTTTGACATCCAAATAAAACCTAAACCAATCCAGAAAGCACCGAAACTAACAAATGCTACATACCCAAAGTTGTTTCCCATTTTCTGTTCCATAAAACCAGCTATCATTTGAGCTAGACCACCAAAAACAAATCCCATGGCTACCACTGGCCCTAGACCACATAGTCCAATATTATGCAATTGTAACAAAAGTGTAGTTAAACCAAAGCCTGCTAAACCAATCACTGCTGGGTTAGCCAATTTTCCATTATTCATACTATAATTTTTAGTCATTTTTTCAGCTGGCGAAAATAGGTTTAAACTACAGTGAAACTACTATAAACACTAGTTTATACTCATTCTTTTTAAGTAATGATGGCCAAGAGCTAAGTCACTAAAAACCATAAAAAAAAAGGGTTACCCGAAATGGATAACCCTGATATATTTTTCAATAAAACAACTATTCTACAGTAACTTCTACTTCATCACTTTGCCATAAACCGTGTTTTGTACAGTAAGCATGAGCAATTAACTTCATTCCTTTTTGAGGAACAATATAGAAATCCACCTCTAAATTTGAAGGGGCAGAACCTTGCGCTCCAGCAGTAAAAGTGGCCTGAGCTAACTGAGTTTCTTTATTCCATAATTGAACATACTGGATATAATGATCAAAATCATCTGGATGTTTATACTCATCACCAACTTTAACCTTTACTTTAAATTTTTCGCCAACAACAGCTTTGTCATCACAATAAACAAAAGCAGAATGTCTATCGATATAATCTTTTTTAGCTTCTCTTTCAATCTGAGAAATGTCTTCGTACTTGTTAATTTTCATCAGTTTATTTTTTTATTAAATATTATATTCTGCTTACAAATTTAAAGAATCCCACTTAAGAAAACAAGAAATGAAATACCTAAATAAGCAACTACAAAAACTATATCCCTTAGAATGTTTAATTTAGAGTCAAAGTTAAGATTTTGATTAACAATTTTTAGGAGTTTTTAATTTTAATTTTTAAGTCTTAAGCATATCTCCTGGAGCAAAAAAGATAAACCCTTCCGTTTTTTTTACAATCTTTAGAATATCTAGAACATTTGGTGTAATTCCTCCTGTAGAACCATGATCAACAGCAACACTTCCTCCTAATTTCATCATCAATGCGATGGCCAACTCATTTAACTTCTTACTCCTTCTTCCAATGTTTAAAATACTATAAAGCATGGTTTCTTTGGCTCTATTGGGAGCGTTCTCAATATCCTCCCCTATCTTGTCTAAATATTTGCTAAAGACTTCATCCTTCATAAATCCATTTTCTTTAGCTAACATGAATATGATGGAATAAGCATGTCGAAGCGTATATTCATCACTACTATGAATCCATTTATTAGCCAATTGCAAACTACCTTTAAATGGGGCCAGAATATTCCCAATGAAAGCATCGCTTAAAAGGTAGAAATCAATATCTGTATTCCATTTTTCCAATAATTCACCTGTAAGCTTCTCTTCTTCTGCCAACATGGTAGCCAATATCTGAACCTCTGGAATTTGAGTATCCCAAAGTTTAAGGGCATATTTATGATTTTTCCCTAACTCTTTTTTATAATGTTGTAAATAAGTATATTTAAGACCTATTACTTTCTCACTTCCTCCATTCTTTATATATTCTTTCCTCAAGCTTTCAGATGCTAAACCCTTTAGTTCTTCTATAAACTCTGAAATAGTCATAATCTTGTTTTTGTTTCATGCAAAGGTATATGTTTTTCAGTGCTCAGAGGCAACTATTTTAGTTAAATGCTGGTCTAGAAAGTAAATCTCCCATTTCACAATTATTTTGAATGAATCAATATGAGCATTATTTTCCTATTGCACAACAGCAAAGAAAATAGTATTCAGCATATTACTTAAAAATAAAATCCCTTTATTTAGGGCATATTTTTTTGTATTATTGCCACCTAAAAATAGTTATTTAGAGCTAGTCTCCTAAGCTGTTTTAGAATGAATAACAAATAGATAAAATTAATTTAATTAAACATACTATGAATCGTAATTTATTATTTCTGTTACTATTTGCGGTAAGTCCTTTTTTTGTTCTTGCACAAGTAGATGAGACTAAACCCTTTGAGGTTGCCAAAAATGTTGGCTATGCTAAATCAGAGCCATTATCTGAATTAGCAGCTAGATTAAGCCCTGATAAAATTGATGCTATTCCTGTTGAAAAGGAAAATAAGAATAAGCTTGATGTTGTTAAATGGCCTGATACAGATTTCTCTAGAGAAACTGAGAATGTACAATCAAAAATGGGACAAAGAATAAGCCGCGGTCCTGGTGTTGGATTTAATGGTCAAGGCCCAACTGGCTCTTACCCCCCTGATACCGATGGCGATGTGAGTGATGAACATTTCATTCAGGTAGTAAATTCAAAATATAACGTGTACACTAAAGATGGTACTAAGGTTTTAGGCCCATTAAATTTAAGTACACTTTGGCAGAGTCTACCTGGCCCTTGGCAAGGTGCCAACCACGGTGACCCTATTGTATTATGGGATGAGGATGCTGGAAGATGGATGATTACTCAATTTTATGTTCCTAATTCAGGAAATAATTATGAATTATTCGCTATTTCAGAAACTAGTGATCCTCTTGGAGCTTATCATTTATATGCTTTCTCTTTTGGAACTACCATGAATGACTATCCAAAACTTGGAGTTTGGAGAGATGGTTATTATGCTACTTATAATATGTTCCAGAATGGAAGTCACACGGGTTCTAGAATCACTGTTGTTGATAGAGACAAAATGCTAGTAGGAGATCCTGATGCTGAAATGATTTCATTTCATAAAAATGGATTCTATTCAACTATGCCAGCCGATATCGATGGCGAAGCTCTACCTTTAGAAACTGACGACTGTCCAGTTATGTTTATTACTAATGCAAAAACAATCCAATTATATGGTTTTCATACTGATTGGGAAAATACCTCTAACTCTTATCTTAACCTCATGGTTACTTTAGTACCTACATATTTTAGTGAGTACAATCAAAATATTCCTCAGCCTAATGGTCAAGGACTTAATTCTCTTGCCGGAATGATTATGAATCGTTTAGCATATAGAAAATTTGATACTTATGCTTCCATGGTAACCAACCATACTGTTCATGCCAACGGAAAATGTGGTGTAAGATGGTATGAATTTAGAAAAGACGACGACGGTGGAAACTGGACTTTATACCAAGAAGGTACTTACGCTCCAGATAGTGATGTTTATCGTTGGATGGGCTCTGCAGCAATTAATGGTAGAGGAGATATCTCCATTGCTTATTCTGTTGCTAATAATACTGATGTTCACCCTTCTATTAGATATACCGGTCGTTTAGCTGCTGATCCACTAGGAGAAATGACTATACAAGAAGTTGAACTTAAAACTGGAACCACTTCTCAAAGTAATTTCGAAAGATGGGGAGATTATTCTTGTCTTAACGTTGACCCTGCTGATGATACTACATTCTGGTTTACTACAGAGTATAATGGTTGGAGAACATGGATTTCTTCTTATGATTTAGGTGGAATATCTGGGCCAAGTGTTAATGCTGGCGAAGACGCTTATATCTGCACAAATGACCAATTTATGACAAGTGCGTCTGGTTCTGGTATTTTAACTATGGAATGGACTACTGATGGTGATGGTTTCTTCTCTCCTGCAAATGGTTTTGAAGTTACTTATATTAGAGGAAACCAAGATGTAGCAAACGGAGGATGTACATTAACTCTTACTGCTACTGGTTTTGATGGTGTTACAACTTCAAGTGATGACATGGTATTAAGCATTGTTCCTACTGCAAATGCTGGTTCTGATGCTACAATTTGGGATACTGAATCTTTCACATGTGAAGGTTCTGGAACGACAATAGGAACCATCGAATGGACAACAAGTGGTGATGGAACCTTCAGCGATGCTGGTATCATGACTCCTATCTATACTCCTGGTGAAACAGATCTAGCTAATGGCTATGCTACCTTAACTCTTACAACAGCAGTTACTGAACCTTGCGTTGCTGAGAAAGATGACAGTATGCTATTAACTATCCAAACCGTAGGTATTAATGATTTAGAAGCTTCAAACAAACTCTCTATCTACCCTAACCCGACTAATGATATCTTTACTTTAAACGTTGATGGTTTAACTAGTGGTGAAGAATTCACCTATATGGTTTTCACCAGCTATGGTAAAGAAGTATATCGTCAGATTGCTACAGCTAAAGCTGATACTTATGAAAGAGTTATTGATATGTCTGACTTTGTTGCAGGTATTTACTTTGTAAGTGTTCAAACTGAAAACGGAAACACTACAATGAAAGTGGTTAAGAAATAATCTTTCATTTTAGATATACTAAAAGCCCGCTAAATTTAATTTAGCGGGCTTTTTATTTAATAAATTCCCAATTATCAACTTTATAGGCTATTTTTTGTATCATTGCTAAAATTTCAGGAGAAATAATGAATAGTTTAAACTTTTCATTATCATAAATACATCGCCATTTTTAAAAAACACTTCTATGAAACAGACCTACATACTTATCGTTTTTGCTTTACTATTTGCTAGTGCTAATGCTCAAATAAATCATGTAAAAACAAAAACTTCTAAAGCTATAGCTTTTGTTAAAACCAAGCCCTTATCAGAATTAACAGCCCTATTAAGCCCCGACAAAGCAGAATCTATCAAACCTGAAAAAGAAGTCAAAAATTTCCTAAATATTCAAAAATGGGAAAACACAGATAAATCTGCAAGACCAGGCCAAGTGCAAACTAAAAATGGAACAGAAGTAAGCAGAGGTCCAATAACTGGCTTCAATGGCCAAGGTGGCACTGGATTTGTTCCACCAGACACTGATGGTGATGTGAGTAATGAACATTTTGTACAGATGGTGAACTCAAAATATAATGTATACCTTAAAGATGGAACCAAATTACTAGGCCCACTCGATTTGGGAACCCTTTGGGGACAATTACCTGGCGGCCCTTGGGGTAATTCTGGCGACCCAATAGTTCTTTATGATGAGGAAGCTGACAGGTGGATACTCACTCAATTTGCTCCTAAAAACAATTACTCTGAAAACTATGAACTATTTGCTGTTTCGGAAACAAGCGACCCTACTGGAGCTTATTATTTATATGCCTTTGAATTCGGAACCATATTTAATGACTACCCAAAAATGGGTGTTTGGTATGATGGTTATTATGCCACTTATAATATGTTCCAAAGAGAGGATGATAGCTTCTATTTTGTTGGAGCAGCGCTTACCGTAGTTGAAAGGGAGAAAATGCTTATTGGTGATCCCGATGCACAAATGATCACCACACCTGGATATAGCAATGGATATATTCCAGGTTATTATTCAACCATGCCAGCAGATATTGATGGAGAGAACTATCCTGAAGAAGGCTCCCCCTGCCCTATCATGTATATTAATGATGAACAGGAAATTGAAATCTGGAACTTACTTGCCGATTGGGATAACCCTTCAAATTCTACCTTAATAAAACAAACACCCAATATTATAGTATCTAGTTTTACTGAAACACCAAGTGCAAACGATGATGGTTTCATTAGCCAACCAAATACCGAGCAAAAACTTGACGGTCTAGGAAGGATGATCATGAATAGACTGGCTTACCGAAAGTTTACTGATTACGAAACCATGGTTGTGAATCATTCTGTACTAGCACAACCAGAAGGAGGAGGTCCTTTTGACAGAAGTGGTATTAGGTGGTATGAGTTCAGAAAGACTAACGAGAATTGGGAATTATACCAAGAAGGTACTTATGCACCTGATGATGGAATTAATCGCTGGATGGGCTCCATTGCCATGAATGCAAACGGAGATATAGCTATAGGATATTCTGTGGTGAATGGAGAAGATATTTATCCTTCCATTAGATATTCAGGAAGAAGAACTAACGATCCTTTAGGTGAAATGACCATTGAAGAAATTGAAGTAAAATCAGGCACTTATGGACAAAACCACTACAGATGGGGCGATTATTCTTGTATGAATGTAGATCCTGCAAACGATACTTCATTTTGGTATACCACAGAATATAATGGCTGGAGCACGTGGATTGCTGAATTTGACTTTAGCCCGATTATTAGCGCTACAGTTGAAGCTGGTGAAGATGGATACATATGTACTAATAATCAGTTTCAAACCAATGCTAGTGGAACTAGTGTATTATCGGTACTGTGGACTACCGATGGAGATGGTGTATTCTCGCCACATAATCAGTTTAATACTACTTATATTAGAGGAAATGAAGATATTGCCACAGGAGGTGCAACACTAACTCTAACTGCCACCGGCTTCGATGGTATTGAAGTTTCCGACCATTTATATTTAAATATAGTACCTTATATTAATGCGGGAGAGGATGCTAATATTATTGATTCCGAAGCCTTTCAATTAGAAGCTGTTGGAACAGAGACAGGTAGCGTTCAGTGGACAACGAGTGGTGATGGGAGTTTTAGTAATTCCAACATCATGACACCTATCTACAATCCTGGTTCTCAAGACATCTCAAGTGGACAAGTAACATTAAGTGTTGAAGTTGCCATCACTGAACCTTGTATTGACAATAAAAGTGATGAAATGACTTTGAATATTACCACTGTTGGAGTTGAAGAAAGGAGTAATACTAGCAACTTAAGTATCTACCCTAATCCAACCAATGATATTTTCACATTAAATATTGATGGTTTATCTTATGGTGAAGAATTTACTTATATGCTTTATACCAGTTATGGGAAAGAGATCTTTCGTGAAATCGCCAAGGCTAAAACTAGTTCCTATTCTAAGTCGATAGATATGAAGAACTTCATCTCAGGTATTTACTTTGTAAATGTTCAAACAGAAAAAGGAAATTCTACTATGAAAGTTGTGAAGAAATAAGTGCTATGCAAATATATAAAAGCCCGCTAAAATAAATTTAGCGGGCTTTTTCATTTATTTAAAAATAAGTATTCAATTACAAATTAGACACCATTTTATCGATATCTTCTTCTGTAGTATCCCAGCTACACATGATTCTATATTCCGAAGCTCTTAGGTCCCAAGGATAGAAAAAACCCGACTTTAGTAATTTTTTAGCAGTGTCATCTGGCATCACAGCCCAGACACCATTGGACTGAACTTCTTGAGTGATTCTTATTTGTGGAAAAGCATCTAATTTTTGAGCAAGAATCTGAGCCATAGCATTGGAATGCTCAGCATTGGTTTTCCACAGATCATTCTCAAGTAATGCCAAAAACTGAGCCGCTACATAACGCATTTTACTGGCCAAGTGCATGCCTTGCTTTCGGTAAAGCTCCACATGTTCTCCCAATTGAGGATTCAAGAAAACAACTGCCTCTCCAAACATTAAACCATTCTTTGTTCCTCCAAAAGAAAGCACATCTACACCAGCATCTGTAATCATTTCTTTAAAACTCAATCCAAGACTTGCTGCAGCATTAGAAATTCTAGCACCATCCACATGTAGATATAAATCATTATCATGTGCCAACTGTGCTAAAGCTTTAATTTCTTCCACAGAATAAACTGTTCCCATCTCTGTAGATTGTGTAATGCTGATAACTGCAGGAATGCTTTGATGTGGAATTCTATCGGCTTTCACGTAATCTTTAATCTGCTCTGGATGTAGTTTTCCATCAGCAGAAGGAATAGCAATTAATTTAACACCCGCATGTTTTTCTATGGCTCCACACTCGTCAACATGAATATGAGCATGTTCACTGCAAATCACACTATTAAAGGAATGGCATATACTATCTAGGGCTATAATATTAGCAGCAGTACCATTATAAACGAAATATGTTCTAGTATCAGCCCCAAAAATCTCTTTAAATCTCAAGTCTGCCTTTTTGGTGAAATCATCATCACCATAAGCTGTCTGATGGCCAGTATTGGCTTTGATTAAGGCTTCCATTATTTGAGGATGAACTCCAGCCCAATTATCGCTTGCAAATGCTTTCATAATATCATATTTTTTTGGCAAAATTAAGAAATTACAGTGGATATAAAACAGATAATCAACTAATCTAAATATAAATACGGTTCCAACTTTAGGTATAAAGAATCAGGAAAACAATTAGAATCTTTCAATTGATATAGAGCCGAGAACTTACCCAGTTGTTTTCTCATATTCACAATATACTTTGTAGTTTCATAATCAATATATGGGTGCCTAAGAATGCTTTTAAATTCGGCCGTATTTAATGGAATTTGTTTAATGATAATCGTATCTAATTTTAACCCCAAAATCATCTTAGCATACTTCTCATCATCCATTTTATAAAGCTCTTTTAACTGCTCCATCCTAAGGTAACCACCTAAACGATTTCGATATTCCACTATGGCACCTGCATAGAATGGGCCAATTCCTGTTACCTCGATCAATTGAATGGAATCAGCAGTATTTATATCCACTAGAGGAGCTTTCATGAGGGGTTTGGCGATCACCAACTTGTCCAACTTCTTTATCTCTAATTCCTTTTCCTTTTTGGGTTCTGGAAGTTCAATTCTGATATAAGGTTCTAATTGTTTAAAAACAGATTCCTCCATTCCATATATTTTTGATAAATCATTTTTACTTTTAAAAAAACCTCCTTTATCTCTATACTTCATCACATTTCTCACTACATATTCTGATAAACCCATTTTAAGCAATTGCGCTGAGCTTACTTGATTGGGATCAAAAAAGGACAAATTAACAAGTGCTATTTTTTCTGGAGGATTCTTAAAATTTGAACTTTTGGGATTATATTTTGATTTTTCTTTTTCAGCCTCAAATTTTACAGTATTCAGTTGATTGAGAAAAGGAGTATTATGAGATAAATGAGCTGGAGCTTTTGTTAAATATTTCGGGCCAAAGTGATTAATACTCAGGCTGACAAGAAATATAATACTCAAAACGAGCACACCTCTTTCTTGTCGTTTATTGAAATTAAAATAGTCCTTGATAAATTTCATCTACACCAAAGTTAAGAACTTATGGAGCAAACTACTGAGTAAATGAGCAAGCTTTGCCAGTGATTTAACCAACGTGGTGTTTTAAAGAAAAAACGTTTAAAATATTTACAATGGGGCATAAAAAAAGCCCGGATTCACATCCGAGCTTTAATATGTAAATCAATGGTTGGATTATTTTCCTTCCATTTGAGATTTTAATTTTGCTAATTCGCTACTTGCGATATCACCAAGTGTTGTAGCTTCGTTGCTATCGTTATTACGTTTAACAGCGTTGCTTTGTCCTCCACCACCTTCACGTCTTGGAGCAGAAGTCTTTTTGTCTTCAGCTTTCCAAGTGTTAATGTGAGAAAGAATGATTTTCTTATTCTCTTTAGAGAATTCGATAACTAAGAAATCTAATGCTTCATCAACAGAAACTTTAGTATTATCTTCTTTCTTTAGGTGACGATTTGGAACGAATCCTTCAACACCATAAGGTAAAGATACAACAGCACCTTTATCATTAACAGTAAGAACAGTTCCTTTATGAGTAGAATTCATTGCAAAAACAGTTTCGAATACATCCCAAGGATTTTCTTCTAATTGTTTATGACCTAATGATAATCTTCTGTTTTCCTCATCTACTTCTAATACTACAACATCTAAAGAATCACCAATCTTAGTGAATTCAGCAGGATGCTTGATTTTCTTAGACCAGCTTAAGTCAGAGATATGGATTAAACCATCAACTCCTTCTTCTAGTTCTACGAAGATACCGAAGTTAGTGAAGTTTCTAACTGTAGCTTTATGCTTAGAGCTCACAGGATATTTAGTAGCGATATCTGCCCATGGATCTGGAATCAATTGCTTCATTCCAAGAGACATTTTACGCTCTTCACGGTCAAGAGTTAAGATTACAGCTTCTACTTCATCACCAACTTTCACAAAGTCGTGTGCAGTTCTAAGATGCTGTGACCAGCTCATTTCTGATACGTGAATCAAACCTTCAACACCTGGCTGAATTTCGATAAATGCACCATAATCAGCAATAACAACTACTTTACCTTTAACTTTATCATTTACAGCAAGTTTCTCATCGAGAGAATCCCATGGGTGAGAAGTTAATTGTTTAAGACCAAGGGCAATACGTTTTTTGTTTTCGTCGAAATCAAGGATAACCACATTGATTTTCTCGTCCAACTTAACGATTTCCTCTGGGTGAGAAATACGTCCCCAGCTAAGGTCAGTAATATGGATTAAACCATCAACACCACCTAAATCAATGAATACACCGTAAGAAGTAATATTCTTAACGATACCTTCAAGAACTTGACCTTTTTCAAGTCTAGCGATGATTTCAGCTTTTTGTGCTTCTAATTCGTCTTCGATAAGTGCTTTATGAGAAACTACAACATTCTTGAATTCATGGTTGATCTTAACCACTTTGAATTCCATGTTCTTTCCAACATAAATATCGTAATCACGGATTGGCTTCACATCAATTTGAGAACCTGGCAAGAATGACTCAATACCAAATACATCAACAATTAAACCACCTTTTGTACGGCTTTTCACGAAACCAGTAATAACTTCATCATTATCGTGGGCTGCGTTAACGCGATCCCAAGACTGAAGAATTCTAGCTTTTTTGTGAGATAATTGTAATTGACCTTTAAGGTTTTCTTGGTTCTCAACGTAAACGTCGATTTTATCACCAATCTTAATATCTGGGTTATATCTTACTTCAGAAGCAGCGATAAGACCATCAGATTTATAACCAATATTCACAACAACTTCGCGAGAATTGATAGCTACAACAGAACCTTCAATAACCTCATGCTCAGTAATTGATTTTAATGTTTGACCATATAAATCTTCCAATTTATTACGATCATCAGATGAATAAACCTCTTGTTTTTTACCAATAGCATCCCAATTAAAATCTTCTTCAAGTGCAGGCTTGGCTTTCTTTTCAGCTTTCTTCACCACTTTTTCTTCAGCAACTACCTCAGTTGCTTTTACTTCTTGTACCTCAGGAGCAGCTTGCTCTTCAGTATTTTTAATGTCTTCGCTCATATATTGAACTAAATTGTCAAAAGACAAAAATTTGCGATTTCTATTTTGCCCCATTCATTTCAAAATTCGAAATCAGGTTAAAAATCAATTATTTACACTTTTTCGAATGGGGCTGCAAATTTACAATAATAAATAGGAATAAGCAAGTTATTTCTAATGAAAATTATGCTGTCTCTCAAAGCTTTGAGAACAAATTATAGAACCTCGGCTACTGTAAAGGTTGAGCCGCCAATAAAAACTAAATCTTCGGCAGTAGCCTGCTTTAAAGCAGCTTGACAGGCTTTTGCTACAGAATAATAAGATTTACCCAAAAGACCTAGTTCCTCGGCTTGTTTTTGCAAGGACTCTACGGCTAAGCCGCGGGGAATATCTGCTTTACAAAAATAATACTGTGCAGTTTTAGGGAAGTATTTTAATATTTCCTGTAGGTTTTTATCATCCACAACACTGATTACCATATGAAGGTTTCTGTATTTCTCAAGGGATAATTGCTCCATCACCAAAGACAAACCCGCCTCATTATGAGCTGTATCTGCTATTACTTTGGGTTCCTTACCTATAATCTGCCAACGACCAGTGAAATTGGTATTCACTAAAACATTCTCAAAACCTAATTTAATATGTTCTAAACTCATCCCTGCTTGTCGACATGCTGCAAAAGCCGTAATGATATTCTTCTTTTGATAATTACCAAAAAGTGGAATACTCAAACTACCTAATACCATTTGATTATTTTTGAGGATGCTATATTGATCTGCTGACTTTTCTATTTGATAAACCTCATCTGCTAAAATCATTGGAGCAGAAAGTTCATTCGCTCTTTCTTGAAATACATTAAAAGTTTCTGGATGAAACTCTCCAATAATAAGTGGAACTTCTTTTTTGATGATTCCTGCTTTTTCACCAGCAATTTTCCCAATAGTATCTCCTAAAAACTGAGTATGGTCTAGCGCAATATTTGTAATCACAGAAAGTTCAGGATTTACAATATTAGTACTATCAAGCCTTCCTCCCATTCCAGTTTCCAAAATAGCAATATCTACTTTTTGATCAGCAAAGTATTTAAAAGCCATTCCCACTGTCATTTCGAAAAAGCTAGGCTGAATTTCTTCAAACTTCTTTTGCCTTCCCTCAATGAAATCTAGCACTTTAGCTTCTGGAATCATTTCACCATTGATTCGAATTCTTTCTCTAAAGTCTTTAAGATGCGGTGAAGTATATAATCCAGTCTTATAACCCGCTTCTTGAAAAACTGAAGCGATTAAATGGGAGGTAGACCCTTTTCCATTGGTTCCGGCAATATGAATAGATTTGAATTTATTCTGAGGATTATCCAACACCTCCATAATAGCATAGGTATTGTCGAGGTTGGCTTTATATGCTGCCTTTCCCATTCTTTGAAATATAGGCAATTGGGCATACATCCATTTTAAACATTCTTTGTAATTCATTAGTATAATAATTTAAATGCTTGCCCTAAATGTTCTATAATATCGCTGGCGATCAAACTCTCAAAACCTAATTTCTCAGCAGCCAAATCCCCTGCTAAACCATGAAGGAATACAGCTAATAAGCTAGCTTCTAAGGAAGAATATTTCTGTGCCATCAGCGCTGCAATCATACCTGTTAAAACATCTCCAGAACCACCAGTTGCCATTCCTGGATTTCCAGTAGAATTGAAATAAACATTAGAAGTGGGTGTAAAAACCATGGTGTGCGCCCCTTTTAATATCAAGTATACACTATATTTTTTGCTAAAAGCTTTTGCTTTTTCCATGCGCTCAAAACTATGCTTGGAATTCCCTAATAAGCGGTCGAATTCCTTTATATGAGGAGTCAAAACAGATTGAGCTGGAATAAAGCTAAGCCAAGTCTTGTTATCAGATAAAATATTGATGGCGTCGGCATCAAAAACCATGGGATTCTGCACTTGCTGCAAGAGCATCTTTAATGCCTTGGCGGTTTGTTGACGAGTCCCTAATCCTGGGCCAATAGCAATATTTGAATACTTTGCCAAATCTGGTAGGCTAGTAAATGCTTCCGCACTATCATCGGGACTAGACATCAACTCTGGCATCATATTTTGGGAAAGACCCGATGCTTTGGGATGATGTAATGTGACCAATCCCGCTCCAGATCTCAGAGCCGCTTTTGAGCTTAAAATGGCAGCACCCATTTTTGTATGGTCCCCGGCAATCATTAACAAATGTCCAAAACTGCCTTTATGACTAAATTTGGCTCTTGCTTTTAGAAGCGTAGTTACAAACTCAGCATTAAGATAATAATAAGGCGTTTGAGTTTGATAAATATAATCTGGAAACAAACCAATATCTAATAGATTCCATTGCCCTACATATAATTCATTTTCTGGTAATAGAAAGCTCAACTTGGGAAACTGAAAGCTCAATGTATAATCCGCAAAGAAGACCATGTCTTTTAGGCTTTCCATAGCTTTATCGGCAAACAATCCACTTGGGATATCTATTGCCACTTTTATATGATGGCATTCATTGAGTTTCTTGATGACTTGAGCTGAAAAGCCTTTTAAAGGTTTTGAAAGACCACTTCCGAAAACAGCATCTATAATAATTGTATCAGCAGAAAACTCAGGAAACTCATTTGGCATCTCCTTCCACTCGAATAACTGAATATACTCAATAGACTTTAATCGCTCATAATTAATAGAGAAATCATCAGAAAAACGATCGTTTAAATTCAGCACAAAAACTTTTACTCCGTAGCCATCCTCAGCTAATAACCGGGCAATGACCAATCCATCTCCTCCATTATTTCCTGGCCCACAGAAAATGGCAAACTCTTGATTTATTTGTGCTTTTTGCTTTAACCAGAGCACACATTCTTTAGCCGCTCTTTCCATTAAATCAATAGAAGCAACAGGCTCATGTTCAATCGTGTATTGATCAACCATCCTGATTTGTTCTATTGAAAATATTTTTTGAATCATAAATCTAAATTTAAAGTGATACGAGCCAAATAATCGTAGTGTGCGCCTCTTTGCAATAATTCAGCCTGAAATCCATGGCGTTCAGCTAAATTCTGCAAATTATCGAAGTCGATAAAAAGCCACGGAAAAGGCTTGGATGGGATTCCTTGATATTCCACTTGAAATTCTACTTCTCCATAATAATGGTCGTTAAGATCTATCATAAAAGAACCATCCTCTTCTTCAAACAGATAGATTAAATCGGAGGAGTCAAATATTATTTGCCCGTCCTTGTTAAGAAGTTTTTTGCATTGAGAAAAGAATTTCCCGAAGCCATCGAAGTTTTCGACCAAACCAATTCCATTCATTAAAAACAAGATAGTATCGTATTTTTGGTCATTGAGTTCAAAAAAGTCTTGACAAATAGCATTCTCCACTCCTCTTTCCTCCATAATCTGAACACTCAACTCACTGATATCAATGGCGTGACATTCCAAACCTAATTTCTGTAGTGCTAATGCATGAATACCAGTACCAGCACCCACGTCTAATACTTTTCCTTTGGATAACTGAATGGCTTTTTGCTCCAGCTCAGGCATTTCATCGAAATTCCTAAAAAAATAAGCTGTTTCATATTCCTCATCTTCACTCACACTGGTTCTCACTATCAATGGCACATTATTCTTGTGAAGGTGTTCTTCCATTAATGCTTGCCCCATGATATCGTCCATTGCCTTTACTCTTTTTCCCATAATCACAAAATATCTGGCAAAATTAATAGAATATGAGTTTAAGTTCAGAAAAATTTAAGATAAAAAAAGCCCTTCATAATGAAGAGCTGATTAATCAAAATCAATCCACTAAAACCCAATAATCTTTTCCAGCTTCAGTAGCAATAATTCTCTATCCACAGGTTTTCTAATATAATCTACTGCACCCATTTGTAAACTCTTAAGTTCAAGAGAAGCATCTTGCAATCCTGTCAAGAATATTACAGGAACATCTATTTTTTTCTCCGTCATGTATTTTAATAACTGGAAGCCATCAAAATTAGGCATATTAATATCAGACAATACCACATCTATGTTTCCTTGAGCCAATTCCATCAGAGCGTTTACCCCATCAGAAGCTACCGTCACCCGAATGTTTTTCGTTTCTAAAACAGCAGTTACTACTTTCTGATTTATCTTATCATCCTCCACCAATAAAATATGTGCCGATTGACTATCATAATCGACTCCATGTTCAGGAATCATTAAATCCCAAATATCTTGAAGATAAACATAAGCGAAAGCAGAAGAAGTATCTGAAACTCCATAAGGAATAATCAATTTATCATCGTTTACCATGGCTCCGCAACTGTAAACAACATTGGGCACTCCACCTTCTCGCTCCACTGAATTTGCTTTTAATAATGGCTCCTTTAGACGAGCAATCACTTTTCGTGGGTTTTCGAGATCCAATAACACAGCACCAATTACATATTGACGCATCACTCCTACTCCATATGTTAATAACAACCATCCTTTTTCTGTTTCTATGGGCGAGCCAACATTTCCTACCTGATTACTTTCCCATGCGAATTTAGGCTCGTGAAGTAAGTGTGACTCCTCCCATTTATTGATATCATCGGAGAAAAGGATATAATTATTAATACCATCTAAGCGACTAATCATGACATAATCACCTTTTATCTTTCTAGGGAATAATGCCATTCCTTTCTGATGGGCACCGATTCCGTGCAAGGGCATCATGGTAAAATGGTAGAAATCATAGGTTTCAATCATATGTGGCAAAACCTCTTCCCCATCATTGGCATTATAAGTGGCTATATAACTGACAACTCCAGCATTATTAGTGTATTTTACAAATCTAGCATCCTCTATACCTTGTGATTCCGAAGCCGTATTGGGAAACAAAACTCTTTCGGACAAAGTAGTATCTAATGAAAATGTGGTTTCATAGTTTATTTCTGCTAATGAAAAAAGAAAATCCAAAGCCTGCAAACGCTCGTCACTATCTCTAGATTCTAATTTAGCATCATCAATAATTTGAGTCAGGTGATTATAATCAAACTCTTTGGGAAGAATAGCCTCTATATAATTTTCATGGTCTGAAAAAGCCTCAGATTTTTTTACGGAATCTAGGAAGTGTTTTTTCTCATAGGTTTTACTGCTAATTCTCTCTGGCAAAGCTACAACCCTTCCCATTTCCTCCAATTCTAAACTGCCATCTTTATTTAATATTCCTTCTCTAAATATCAAATTGCTGATACCATCTTCACCAACGCCTCTTAGGCTAATGACAACTCTTTTCTGACCTCTAAGTAAGTCGGTTTGATCAGGAGCTTCCACCATACTAGGGTTACAAATAGATTTTGATTCAATAGACTGTTCTTTGGTGAAATAAGCTCCAATCAACAGCTGCTTGGATTCAGGTAAAGCATCATTAGAAATCCCCAGCTCCTCTATCAAAGGCAAAATGTGATTATAATTAGCTTTAAAAATATTTGAGATATTTATATGCCGATTGGAAAACAAGCGAAGTGTTTGCTGAAGTGTGATACTAGCTTCATTTTCATTCAAACCCAATACACGCTTGATTAGTATTTTTGCTCTCTCTTTTGATTTAGGAAATGAAAATTTAGTGATCACTCTTTTTGGATCTGGCTTAATTTTGGTTTCAAGGCGCTGTACATTTATACTCATAATATTATTTTTCAGAATTGTTCATTAAATGGTTTTTACCAACCCTATTCTATAAAGCTCTTTGACAATCAAAATTGCTCTATTCTAAATAGTTGTTAGTGTTAATCCAAATATAATCAATTAATTCCAAAAAAGAAAATAGAAAATAAAAAGCGATTGAGAAAGCCAGAAAAAGTCTAAATTGGGAGACCTGGGGACTGGGAGTCAAAGCGATTGAACAACCTTCTAAGGTTGGGTCTATACTACCATTCTATCATTAATTATAAAATTTCATCCAAGTTTTATAATCATCGCGGCTAGTATCATAGATTCTGATGATGGCTGATGTCCAATAATCTTCAAATTTCCTGCCTTTTCCTTCTGCTCTTGTAGGCTCACTTATCAATACTTTACCCGTACCAATATCAAAGAAAACTACCCAAATAGATGCATATTCATTAGTAGCATTTAAAGATTCTACCATATAGACCAAACCTAAACCGGCTTTTTCTGAACTTGAATATTTCTCAATAAAACCTTCAATTTGGGACTTCTTGAAAATAAAATTTTCAGCCTGGATTATCTCATCAAATGGGATCATTCGGTTCAATTCATAAACCGCAGTATCATATTCCACCCTCTTTTTTTTGTATGGAGCGCCAATGGGAATATTTTTCTTTCCTTCAGAAAACATTTTATTCCATGTTGGATAATAATAATTCACCATCTCAGCACCACCTGGAAACTCTCCAAGACCTACGCATTTAGCATGGGTAAAATCTAAACCATAAAAAGTAACCGCTTTATATTCAAAAACATCAGAAACGGATTGTGAATAACTAAATAAAGAGAATGCAAACAATAATACGATGAGAATCTTTTTCATTTGATAAAGTTTTGCTCAAATTTAAGAAAATTTACAAAATCAAAATCGCTTAACAAAAGTTTTAGTTTTCAGCCTGTTTTTCCCATTTCTCATAAAACTCTTGAGACTCTTTAATGATTTGTCGAATTCCACCTGCATAATAATTTCTGATGCTGAAACCTTTCATTCCTCCTCTTGCTCGTTTCACTAATAATACCTCTTGTGTATCAATATCGAAAAATACGATTTGAATGCTTATCAGATTATTTCCGTGGCTGACCTCATCTATAATATACACTAAACCAAGACCGCTGTGCTTCTCATCTTTATAATTTTGGACAACCGATTGAATCTGCTCTTCACTCAAGTTTTCTATTTTGCCATTCACATAATGATCATAAACATCAAAGGCTGCATTAAGATCATCTGCTCTATAAAAATTATACTCTACATTTTTCTTTTTATAGCTTTTTGCCACATCATAGCGCTTTCGTTCATCCATCATTAACTCATTTAATGCAGGCATATATTTATCTTGCATACTGGCTGGGCTAGTAAGTCCAGAACCACCAGTAAAACGAGCTTGAGTAAAATCTAAACCATAAAATACCATGTCTTTGGATTTGAATACATCTACTTCTTGCGCATGAAGGCTCCATCCCATGGTTAATGATAGGAATACTAGAATTAAATATTGTTTGGTTATTTTCATTTCTTAAGAGTTTGTTTAAAAACAAGAACAAGAAGATTTATTTAGGGTTGCTTTTTTTAAAAAATTCCCAATAAAAAAAATGATCATCCACCACTCATTTTTTTAAACTCTTCTTGCAAATATTTCATTAAAAAATCAATTCATCTTTCTATCAGACGCAAAGGGTTTAAAAAAGCTACACTTCGACCAAAAATAAGCCTATTTTTCAGCCGAAAAAATTACTATTTTTGCGCCCTTAAATATTACGATATGGACATTCCTTCAAGATATCAACCCCAAGAGGTTGAGAACAAATGGTATAAATGGTGGCTGGAGCAAAACTACTTCCACTCAGAACCAGACGATAGAGAAGCTTTTACAATAGTAATCCCTCCTCCTAATGTTACTGGTGTATTGCATATGGGTCATATGCTCAATAATACTATTCAAGATGTTTTGGTTAGAAGAGCCAGAATGCAAGGTAAAAACGCCTGTTGGGTTCCTGGAACCGATCATGCATCTATAGCTACAGAAGCCAAAGTGGTCAACCATTTGAAAGAAAAAGGAATCGCGAAAAATGACCTCAGTAGAGATGAGTTTTTGGAGCATGCTTGGGAATGGAAAGAAAAACATGGCGGAATCATTCTTGAACAATTAAAGAAACTAGGCGCTAGTTGCGATTGGGAAAGAACTAAATTCACCATGGATGAGGATTTATATGAATCTGTAATCGATGTATTTATCGACCTTTACGATAAAGGACTTATCTACAGAGGTGTGAGAATGGTGAATTGGGATCCATCAGCACTTACTGCTCTTTCTGATGAAGAAGTGATTCATAAAGAAGTTCAATCCAAACTATATTATATCAAATATCAAGTAGAAGGCGAAGATGAATGGGTAACTATTGCGACTACTCGTCCTGAAACTATATTAGGAGATACTGCAGTTTGTATTCACCCCGAGGATGAGCGTTTTGTTCACTTAAGAGGAAAGAAAGTAATTGTTCCTTTAATTAATAGAGCTATTCCTGTTATTCAAGATGAATATGTGGATAGAGAATTTGGAACCGGTTGTTTAAAAATTACTCCTGCACACGACATCAATGATTATACTTTAGGTATCAAGCATAAATTAGATACCATCAATATATTTAATGATAATGGAACTTTAAACGAAGCAGCTGAATTATATATTGGCGAAGATCGTTTTGAAGTGAGAAAGAAAATCAGCAAAGAGCTCCAAGAAAAAGGCTTCATGGTGAAAGAAGAAGATTATACCAATAAGGTAGGATTCTCTGAAAGAACCAATGCTGTTATCGAACCAAAATTATCATTACAGTGGTTTATGAGCATGAAAGAAATGGCCAAGCCTGCTCTTGATATTGTGATGAACGACACCGTACAATTTTATCCAGCCAACGTTAAGAATACTTATCGCCACTGGATGGAGAATGTAAAAGATTGGAATATTTCTCGTCAACTGTGGTGGGGACAGCAAATTCCGGTTTATTATCTTCCAAACAAAGAAGAAGTCGTAGCAAAATCTGCGGAGGAGGCTCTTGAAAAAGCAAAAGCTAAATATCCAGAATTAGCAGATATTACTATTGATGATGTAAAGCAAGACGAGGATGTTTTAGACACTTGGTTCTCTAGCTGGTTATGGCCCATCTCTGTTTTTGATGGAATCAGAAACCCTGACAATAAAGACATACAATATTATTATCCAACCAACGATTTGGTTACCGCACCAGAGATTTTATTCTTCTGGGTAGCTAGAATGATCATGAGTGGATTGGAGTATAAACAAGAAATTCCATTCAAGAATGTATATTTCACGGGTATTGTAAGAGATAAGCTGGGTCGTAAGATGAGTAAATCTTTAGGAAACAGCCCCGACCCTATTAAATTAATGGAAGAATATGGAGCTGATGGTGTAAGAGTTGGAATGCTACTCACCTCTCCAGCGGGTAACGACTTACCATTTGACGAGTCGCTTTGTGAGCAAGGAAGAAATTTCTCTAATAAGATATGGAATGCCCTCAGATTAGTGAAAGGCTGGGAAGTGGAAGAGAAAGAACAAGCCGAAGCTGCAAAAGTAGGAATCGATTGGATGCATGCTCGTATCAATCAGAGCTTAGAATCCATGGAGGATAACTTTAGCAAATACAGACTTTCTGATGCTCTAATGTCAGCATACAGGTTGGTTTGGGACGATTTCTGTTCTAATTACCTCGAAATCATCAAGCCACCTTATCAAAAAGCCATTGACGCAAGCACTTATAATGAAACCATCCTCATTTTTGAGAAACTCATGAAGATTCTTCATCCATTTATGCCCTTCCTTACAGAAGAGATATGGCATTTATTGGCAGAAAGAAAAGAAGGTGACGATATCATTATCAGTGATATGCCAAAAAGTACAGATATTGCTACTGATATTATCAAAGCTTATGAAGAAGCTGCTGAGGTAGTCAATAATATTAGAAAAGTAAGAAAAGAGAAAAATATTCCTCAAAAGGAAGCTTTACAATTACAATATACACAAGGGGAGCTCAATCAACATGCTTTTGCGGCTGTTATCAATAAACTGGGGAATATTGAAGCATTTGAAAAAGTTGATGAGAAACCTGGAGCTGCATTGAGTTTTATGGTAGGTTCTGATGAGTATTTCATTCCACTTTCGGAAAATATTGATGTGGAAGCTGAGATTGCCAAGTTGGAACAGGATTTGAAATATCAAGAAGGATTTATCAAATCGGTTGATAAAAAACTCGGCAACGAACGATTCGTAAATAATGCTCCAGCTCAAGTGGTGGAGATAGAAAAGAAAAAACGAGCCGATGCAGCCGATAAAATATCCAAGATAAACGAAATGATTGCTTCATTTAAGAAATAATAAGAAGGAGAGCCTATCTAAATGTAAATTTTTGATAGGTTTTTTTCTTTGAAAATTAATCTTGATTTAACATAGAACATGAGATAAACCGGCATATTTGCCGCTCTAAAGTAAAACCAAAAACCTTATAGATATTCAAACTTATGAATATTTATGAACACTTAAAAAATGTTAAAAATAATTTATAATTTTACATCAAATTTCTAAAATCAAAAGTTTATGAGAAAAATGTTACAAAAGTTTACTTTGATTGCAGTGATGGCGCTATTTACTGGCGGATTATTCGCTCAAGGTACTCTAACAGGAAAAATTAAAGACGACATGACTGGCGAACCATTAATTGGTGCTTCTGTTGTTTTAGAAGGTACAACTACTGGTGCTACTACTGATATGGACGGAGTTTTCACTCTAGATCTTCCTTCAGGAATGCAAAAAGTTGTGATTAGTTATGTTGGTTTCGAAGATGTTGTTATGGACATTGACGTTGCTAATGGGGAAACTAAAAATTTAGGTAAAGTTTTACTTCAGGGTAAAGCTATTGGTATGGCTGGTTTAGAGATTATCGCTGACCGTGCTAAGGAAAGAGAAACTCCAGTTGCTATTTCTAATGTTTCTAAGAAACAATTAGAAGAGAACTTGGGTTCTAGAGACCTTCCTATGGTTATGAACAATACTCCTTCGGTATATGCTACTCCTCAGGGTGGTGGAGCTGGAGATGCTCGTATCAACGTTCGTGGATTTAACCAAAGAAACGTAGCCATTATGGTGAACGGTGTTCCAATTAATGATATGGAAAACGGTTGGGTATATTGGTCTAACTGGGATGGTGTTGCTGATGCTACCTCTTCTATCCAAATGCAAAGAGGTTTATCTGCTATTAACTTAGCTACTCCTTCTGTTGGTGGTACTATGAATATCCTTACTGACCCTGCGGCTCACAAATTAGGTGGTTCTGCTAAATTCGAAGTTGGTTCTGGACAGTTCTTCAAAACTACTCTTTCTGGTCACTCTGGTTTAATCAATAATAAATTTGCTGTTAGTGCTGCTGTTGGTAAGAAAACAGGACAAGGTGTAATTGACAAAACTTGGACCGATGCATGGACTTATTATCTAGGTGCAGCTTATAATATTAATAAAAATCATCGCTTAGAAATTTATGCTGTTGGTGCTACTCAGCGTCACGGACAAAACCTTTATAAGCAAAATGCTGGTGCTTACGATACCGATTATGCGAAAGATATTTACGGTGATGATAATTCCTATACATATGATTACAGCAAGTATACGGATGAAGAAATTCAAAAACTAAAAGATTGGGGAGTTTATAGCGAATCGGGTACAGAATATGCTACAGACGCATTTCCTCAGGCTGATGCAGGAAGATTATATAATGAAAACTGGGGTCCTGTAAACGAAAGCTATACAGGCCAACAAAGTTGGAATGGTAAATCTGCACGTGACAGATATAATTCTGGTTATATTAATGAAAGAGAAAACTATTTCCACAAGCCATTGGCTAACTTAAACTGGTATGCTCAATGGAGTGATAAAGTATCTCAATTTACTACTTTATATTATTCTGGTGGTACTGGTGGTGGTACTGGTACATATGGTAAAATTCAGTATGATTATGCTGGTCCTTCAAGAACTCCAGACTGGAATTCTACTATTTCCCAAAACTCAAACCCTGAAGATGAAAACTACGGAAATCAAGGTATCTTAAGAAACTCTGTTAACAATCAGTGGACTGTAGGTGCTATTTCTAAAGTTAAAGTTGATTTCACTGAGAAATTCAAAATGCAATTTGGTGTAGATTGGAGAACTGCTGAGATTGACCATTACCGTGAAGTTAGAGATTTATTAGGTCTTCAATCTTATGATGATAAATATACAAGAAATGATTTTGGTTCTCAGTTAGGTTTAGGTTTAGGTGATAAAATCGCTTATAATAATACCAATACTGTTGATTGGTTTGGTGGTTATGTCCAAGCTGAATATTCTACTGAGAAATTCTCATTCTACGGAACTGCTGGTTACTCTGTAATCAAGTATAACTTCCTCGACCATTTCAAAACCGCATCTGAAATACAAGATGGCGTTGATGATGACGGCAATCCAATAATGATTCCTGATGTAAATAGTGGAAATTTACAAGCCAATACTGATTGGATTGGTGGATATCAAATTAAAGGTGGTGTTAATTACAATATCAACGAAACATTCTCAGTATTTGCCAATGTAGGTATAATATCTAAAGTACCTATTTTTGATGCTGTTATTGATGATGGTGATGGAACTGTTGCTGAAGACCCACAAAACGAAAACTTTACTGCTTTTGAAGGTGGTGCAATTTATAGCACACTAGATGACAAATTAACTGTTAAAGCTAACTATTACTATACCAAGTGGCAGGACCGTACTTTAACTCGTAGTATTAGAGTTACTGAAGATTTAAATGGCATTGCTTTTATTAAAGGTTTAGACCAATTACACCAAGGTTTTGAATTAGAAGCGAATTACCGTCCTATTAAATTAGTAGGTATTGGTGGTATTGCTTCTTTCGCTAAATGGGAATATTTAAATAATGTTTCTGCTCAAGTTAAAACTTATGATGATGGTGATTATAATACTTATGACTTAAATCTTTATACAAAAGATTTAAAAGTTGGTGATGCTCCTCAAACTCAATTTGCTGCTTGGGTTGACATTTTCCCAGTAGAAGGATTAAAACTTCAGTTTATCATGCGTCATAACTCTAATCATTATGCTGATTTTAACCCAGCTAATAGAGATGATGAAACAGATACAGAACAAGTCTGGAAAACTCCTTCATATACTGTTTTTGATGCACATGCTAACTACCAACTTCCTTTAAAAGGCAAAGTAGGTGTAAATATCTTCTTCCATGCATTCAATTTATTTGACACATTTTATGTGCAGGATGCAGTAGATAATAGTGCATATAATTCATTCCAAAGAATTGATACTGATAGAATGTTATCAGAAGATTCAGGTAGAAAAAGAACTGTTATCGCAAATCCTCATACAGGATCAGCTGCTGAAGTATACTTAGGTCTTCCTTTTAACTTCAATTTGGGTGTTAAAGTTACTATCTAAACTTTTAGCTTAAAATATTATTAATCCCTATGGCTTTTGTCGTGGGGATTTTTTTTTTACATCTTTCAAGAAAAATTAAACCCTGCTAGCTCGTGGTAAAAACATAAACCACTACAGATACTACAAATATCAAACATATTAGTAAAAATAGTCTTAAAGCATTTCTTGGTGATTCTATCATATCGACATAATAAACAATTTTCTTACCATAAGTTACGTTCCCTCCGCTCACTATGATTTAGGAAGATTCCCGAGTGAACTGGTATAGCTATCTATTTCCCTTTCTCTGGAAGTTTATAACCTATCTTTCTTCTTGGCTCTTGTTTTTCTTTTCCTTCCAACAGTTCATCCAAATAATTAAACACCAATTCTATATTTTTATCATGGTTCTTAAGTTTCTTCTTTATCTCTAATATTTCCTTTAGTATTTCTTGATTTTGTAACCATGCTTTCCTAAGCATAGTAAATGTTCGCATAATTGCTATATTAATATCTATTGCCATTTTACTATTTAAAACACTGGACAACATTGCAACACCATTCTCTGTAAAAGCAAAAGGAACCGCTCCACCAAAATGTCTTTTAGAAGGTATCACATTTTGTGATACCACATCCTCAATATCAGTTTCGGTTAATTCATACATAAAATCATCAGGAAAACGTTCCCTATTTCTTCTTACAGCCTGTTTTAAAGCTCTTGTTTCAATACCATAAAACTCAGCAAGATGAACATCAAGCAAAACTCTTTCCTCTCTTATTTTTATTATCTTACTAGCTATTAATGCTTCTTGATTCATAACTGTTTTATCTTTATCCATCGTTACTATGAGCTTTACAAGACTAATCTCTTAATTCATAAACATAAGTACCCACAAGATCGGACTATATTGAATTATTATTCAAAGATAATAAAATAAGAATTTACTATACACACTAATAAATCCTTTTAGAGCTTAATATGAAAATTAAGAATCCAGCTCGCTCGGATTTGCAATCCGAGTGCAAATACCAACCATAAGTATTCAATTCAGATGTATTTTAACATAAGAAAACTCTAAATGTATCTATTCAATTCATATCTCAGGCGAGAACATGGTCGTAAAATAGGCTTTATCTGGTTCGTGAACGTTGTATTTATCTGACATCCAACAAAGATAGAAAACTTTGGAAATTAGCTTTTCGTACTTATGTTATACTCCAGCTCGCTCGGATTTGCAATCCGAGTGTATATATCAATTACAAACCCTCAATTCAGGTGTTTCTAAAATCACATCCAATACACTTGGCAATTCAGCATAATTCCGAGCAGAACTAAACAAATATTCCTCAGGTTTTTCCACAATCATATCTTGCACTGGGTTCTGGTGAATATAATTCAATTTCTCATAAAAGAACTTTGTTGTGTATATAACTTTAGCATAATTACCTCTTTGCCAAAGTTTGTATTCTTGCTCTCTTTTTAAGTGCTCGCAATATTTTTGCAATAATGGCAATAGCCATTCTCGTCTGCTTTCTGGCTCCTCCTCTATTTGCTTTACAATTTTCTTTGAAACATTTTTTTTAAATCTCTGAGGATATCTGTTAGCTATGTCCTTCTGCTGCTCTACAAATTCTACCAATTGTTAATGAAAATGCTTTATGCAATTTCATTATTACAATGGTAAATGCCGATAATTTTTAATTGTAATCACCCATTTCAAACCAAATAATATTATCTCCTAAATTCATCGGCATTAAATGTAGATGGCTATGCATCAATACCCATCCGTATATTTCCAAGCCTTTGTTTTCTATACAATATTTTAGTGAATCAACCATAGCCATCTTATGATTTTTCCTTGTAAAAATATCTACCCAGCCAACTGTGGTCATTGTAATAAAATAGGCTTTATCTGATTCGTGTATTTTATACTTATCTGACATCTAACAAAGATAGAAAATTTAATAAATTGACTGCCTATCTTGTTGTTATACGCACGGAAAACATTTCCGCGCTAGCGGGTCGAGGCTGTTATGAAATCAGTGTTCTTAGCGGTAAATGAGACCACCAAAAGATGGACAATGCCAATTAGAGACTGGGGCATAATTTTGAATCAGTTTTTGATTATTTTTGACGATAGATTAAATATTAACTAAACAAAATTACGTTTACACAGTTTTTGGGACACTGTCTGTTATACGCACGGAAAACATTTCCGCGCTAGCGTTTTTTTTGTTTTGATGTTTACCTTAATACCACAAAAAATTATCAAATCATTTATCCTCCTCTAATTCATTTATTTTAACTTTGCATGAAATGATTATCCCTATGAAAAACAATATATTATACCTACTCTTACTCGCTTTACTAATTTCCTCTTGTTCCACGAAAGAAATGGAAAAGGAACAGCCCTACTTAATCCTCCTCTCTATGGATGGATTTAGATGGGATTACCCGGATTCTATTGCTACGCCAAACTTTGATAGGATGGAAAAAATGGGCGTAAAAGCAGAATCTATGCAGGTTTCATTCCCCAGTAAAACCTTCCCTAATCATTATACTTTAGTCACAGGATTGGTTCCTGATCATCATGGGATTGTAAATAATACTTTCTATGCTCCTAAATTTGATGAGGTTTATTCTATTGGAAATAGAGAAGCGGTGCAAAATGGGAAATTCTACCAAGGGGAACCCATTTGGAATACGGCCGAAAAACAAGGCATGAAAGCTGGCTCCTACTTTTGGGTGGGTTCGGAAGCCGATATTCAAGGCATGCATCCCTCCTATTGGAAAGAATATGATCATGATTTTGATTTTTATCAACGTGTGGATTCAGTAATGGCCTGGTTAAGCTTAGAGGAGTCTAAACGACCTCATTTAATTAGTTGGTATGTTCACGAGCCGGATGGAGTTGGGCATCACTACGGGCCTCATAGCGAAACAGCAGATTCCACCATTAGAGATTTAGATGCCCTATTGGGTTATTTTATGAAGGAACTATCGAAACATCCACTTGCTGATAAAGTAAATGTGATTGTTTTATCTGATCATGGAATGGGTAATATTTATAAAGATAAATCAATTCTTCTGACCGATTATCTGAAGAAAGAATGGTATACCTATCTTGTTGGTGGAAACCCCATTTATAATATTAAAGCCCAAGAAGGTTTTGAGGATTCTATCTATTTGGCTTTAGAGAACCTAAAAGGACTTAGCATCTATAAAAATGAAGAAATGCCTGCCCATCTGAACTATGGGACTCATGAACGTTGTTTGGACTTTACCATCGTAGCTGATAGTACCTATAGTCTTCTGAAAAGAGAACCTAGAAAAGGTTATGGCTTTGGTGGTACTCACGGTTATGATATTCATAATAAAGACATGAATGCTATTTTCTATGCTTATGGCCCAGCCTTTAAAGAAAATTATCAGCAAGAAATGTTTAAGAATGTGGATGTGTATCCTTTGATGTGCGAAATTCTGAACCTGACTCCTGCTCCTAATGATGGAGATCTGGAAGAAGTTAGGGGGATGTTGAAGTAGGTGGAAGAATAGAAGTTGGGTGTCGGCTGACTGATGTTGGAAGAGCAAAGCCTGGAGTTGGAAGCCCGGAGTTGGAAGATGGAAGTTGGGGGACAGATGGACAATGCTGGAAGAGGCAGACTTGATGTGTGAAGATTTTGAGCTCCGTTTATATATTTAAAATAATTGCCCGTAGGGCATTAGCTTTTGTATCAGAAGAAAGGTAAAAGATTTCATTTGCTCGTAGAGCATCTGTTATAAACATTTCAATAAAAGAATTGAATGCAAAGCAAATCCCCTACAGGGAATCAATAAACCTTGACTAGAACCTTATACAATACTTAAACCGCTACGCGGTAATGATTTATAATCGAATAATAAAGGGTATAAATTTCAAGTAAAACATGGAAAAACCCATCGTTTCAAATTTCAATTTCTAAAAACCATTATAATTTTCTAGAACACATGTAGGCTATACTTTAGCCAGTTCGTACTTTCATCAGCTTTCCAACTCAAAATAGAAACCTAAACCTCCAGGTTCACATCTCTTGAAACTTTAAACCTTGAACCCTTAAACCCTAGTCCACCAAATGATAATTAAAATTCCGTTGTCTTAAGATATTCCAGTTTTTATTCTCAAAACCAGCATCTGGGATTTTTTTGAAGTCAAGATGATTTTCTAATAGCTCAACTTCCATATCGTCCAAGCAATCCTGAAAATTCAATCCGTAATTAGCTAAAGCTGTAAGGAAGTATTTTGTGACATCATAACCCAAGAAGGCATGGCGGTTTTTCTGAGGCTCAATACCAAATTCATCTCTAAAACTTAAAACAAAATCTTGCACTTCTGGTTTTGAATAATCAATATACTTTGCAGAAGCTACTTGTAAACCCAATGGCTGCGTATAGGCCACATCAATTTCTGTATAATCGCTCCAGTGTGGCAAACCTATTACCTGATAATCGAAACTATCTCTCACAAAATTCAGCTTGGTAAATAGCTCAATGGCAAAAACCTCTTCTGTTCCAAAAGCCACCACCAAATTATTTCTAATTAATGAGGAGGCCTCCGAAATACCATAAAGGCTATCGACACTATAAACTACCGTTCTTAAAGAATTGGGAAGTAGGGTTGTATCGTTGGGGTAAGACTGGGTTAGTTCATAGTCAAAACCAGGCATTACCTTTCTAATTTCCTTAGTTGCCAATATACTGTAATCGATTTCTGTTTCTGGATAATCTAATTCGTATTGGCTTACTTTATAAAGAATATCGGCATTGGGAATCCCCATTTGATTGGGTATACCCTCTTCTAAAATTTGTTTTAATTCTTTATATTCGTTGGCTAATTGATAGGGATTACTTCTTACCAATATGATATTATGATTCTGATATCTGTCTACTATATAATTTCCAACCTGCTCTATTAAAGCATCCTCGTCAGGCTCTATTTTAAACACATTAGGATTGTCGTAAATTACCTTTCTACGCTTTGACAATACATTTACTAAAGGAATTTGATGACGGTTGGAATACTCACTCACCACTTCAAAACTTGAGCTATATAGCAAACTAATTATTAAATCCACATCGCTTAAATCCGTGGAATTTAATGCAGCTCTAGTTCCTTCAGTTTCTCTTGGAATATCCATTACATGAAGATCAAATTCCAGACCGGATTCATTTAATTCTCGTGCAGCCAACAAAGCACCCTCGTAAAACTCGATAAACTTAAATGGCTTGTCATATCTACGGTCCATCAGAACCATAGTATCCACAAACATCAAACTATCTATTTCATTCAAATAAAGAGGAAGCATTAAAACCACTTTATATCTTTTATCTTGCTCCCCAATTTTCGAACATAAAGAATCCTCAATAACATCTGGAATATCATCCACTATTTCTTCCCCACTCACCACTATATCATCCAACTCTTCAGTCTCAAAATCAGTTTCAATAAAATCTAGAGGTATTAGCAAGCTTTCGCCTCTTTTTAATTTAGAGCTTACATTCGGATTGGCCATTTTCAAATCGGCCACTGTCACATCATAACTCACAGCAATTTGAGTCAATTTCTCTTTTCTTTCAGCCACTTTATGCTTGATATATCCAGTTTCATTTAACTTTCTAGGAATCAAAAGATTCTGTCCAATTTGTATTTGCCTATCTCCCAATTCGTTATTCTTTTCGATTTCAGCAACAGGAATAGCATATTGACGAGCTAAACCAAATAAAGTTTCTTGAGGTTTTACCTTATGCTGAATAAATCGTGCGGAGTCAATTGCAGATTGCTTTTGAGGCTGAGTAAGCTTTTTTGGTATCAACAAATCCTGTCCTTCTTGAATATTAGAATCAGTCAGGTCATTTATATACATTAAAGCATCCACAGAAATGCCAAAACGCTTGCTTATGGTAAATAGGGTTTCCTTAGGTTGAACTTTATAAATATTATATTTATCATCATCTATTTTTGCTGTTTTAGCCTCCTGAGCTTCAGTGTGCAAAGAGCTTTCGTTGGATTGAACAAACATAGAAGGAATTTTTAAATACTGACCAGGGCTAATTTCTTCTCCCTCGATCTCATTCAAAGTCTTGATATCCGCTATGGTGACGTTATATATTTTAGAAATATGATAGAGAGTTTCCTTCTTTTTCACAATATGATAAATAAAATCAATGGTTGCCGTTTTAGCCTGAACTGGAATTCTTAGCTCCAATCCCATCCTTAAACCATCATTAAGCAATGGGTTATTTTTTAAAATAACATTGGTAGCCACTCCATAGGTTTTTGAAATATTATAGAGGGTATTTCCTTTTACCACATGGTGAATATAAAATTTCTTACCATCCTCTGACATGGTTTCTTCACTTTTTTGCGCTGAATAGTCCTGAGAAACAGCAGTGAAATTAATGCAAAGACTCAATAATAGTGTAAGAAAAACGGGATACTTCATATTCATATTTAATTAATTTACAATCAGATAGCTATTTATAGGCTTTTATTTCTCCAGATTTCACTCTCCTCAAATAGTCTTTTAAATCCTTCTTTACTTCAGGCGCCAAAATTAGTAAACCTATGATATTAGGAAAGCCCATACTTAAAATCATCATATCGGAGAAATCGACCACTGCCCCAAGGGTAGAAGAAGCGCCTATCACGATGAACGATAAAAACATTAAACGGTAAACGGTGTCAGAATATTTTCTACTTCCTAAATATCTTTCGCTTAATCCACCAAAAAGATAATCGAAACCTTTTAAGCCATAATAAGACCAGCTGATCATGGTTGAAAAAGCGAAAAGAAAAATCGCTACCACTAAAACATAAGGAAACCAAGTAAAAACACTAGCAAAAGCTTGAGAGGTTAATTCAGTTCCTTGAAGGTTATCTGGATTGGTATAAAAACCAGTGAAGATAATCACCAAAGCTGTCATGGTACAAATAACTACAGTATCAACAAAAGGTTCTAATAAAGCAACTAAACCTTCGGTAATGGGCTCCTTAGTTTTCACTGCAGAGTGCGCAATAGCTGCTGAACCAGCACCAGCTTCGTTAGAGAAACTCGCCCTTTGGAATCCAACTATTAATACTCCTATAACTCCACCTTTCATAGCATCACCATCAAAAGCACCTTCAAAAATAAGTCTGAAAGCCTCCCCCACATGAGAAATATTCATAAAGATGATAATCAATGCAATTCCCACATACATAACAGCCATAAGCGGAACAATTTTATCGGTAACCTTGGCGATACTTTTGATACCGCCAATAATGACCATTCCAACCAATAGGGCTAAAACTAAACCAAACCAAAACCCATGTCCTTCTAATGCAGGAATCATGGAACTAAACTGAGCAAATGCTTGATTGGCTTGGAACATATTTCCACCACCAAAGCTTCCACCAATGACTAGAATAGAAAAAATAACAGATAAAACAGCACCTAAGCCTTTCATCTTACGCTTTTTCAAACCCATATAAAGATAATACATAGGACCTCCACTCACTTGGCCTAAGACATCTATTTTCCTGTATTTCACACCAAGTGTACATTCTACAAATTTGGATGACATGCCTAAGAGTCCAGCGATAATCATCCAAAACGTAGCACCAGGTCCACCAATAACAATGGCAATGGCCACTCCGGCAATATTTCCTAAACCAACGGTCCCTGACAGAGCCGTTGTTAAAGCCTGAAAATGGCTCACTTCTCCTGCATCATTTGGATTATCATATTTACCACTAACAATTTGTATGGCGTGTTTAAATCCTCTAATATTAATAAATCCCATATAAACAGTGAAAATTACTGCCCCAATGATTAACCATACTACAATAATGGGCAAAGGAGCTTTTATAGGTTTACCATCTTCTCCAATGACCACAGCCCCTTCATCGTCATAAATAATGGGGTCGTAGATTCCTGCCCATTCAAAGGGATCGAAAAACAAGATTGTATTCATTTGTTCCACAATAGGTTCAAAGAAGTCATTAATATGTTCACTGGTCGTTTTGGTTTGCTCTTCAACTGGTTTTTTTTCCGAAGCATGGGCCCAAGAACCAGCTAAAAAAACAAATACAAAACTGACTATTAGGGATAGTTTTTTGATACTCATATTAAATTTCCTCTTTATTTTGTGCACAAAACACTGGAATATTCGAATTATTATAAATAGTTTTTTCTTCTATGGCTCCAAGAATAAAAGAAGGTTCAAACTCATCATTATCTACTTTAATCATAATTAAATCTGCATTTTGTTCCTCGGCATATTTATTAATCTGCTTTGGAAAATCCACTGCGCTTTGAGCCTGATCAATGGTATATGGAATTTGATGGGTTTTGAAAGTATTGGTGATTTCATCAACCAGTTTCAGCATGGCTTTTTGAATATAAGCCTCCTCTGTTTTCATGATATAGATAAATACTTCAGCCTGAAAAGCCGTTGCAATAAAAATAGTCCAATCAATCTTTATACTATAGCTGGTCGAAATATTTATGGGGAAGACAATCTTTCGATATCCCATGCCAAAAGTTCTCTTCTGAACCACTAAAATTGGAATATCCAAACCATGAATCACTTTCATGGCATGGCCACCAGTAATCTTTTGAATCCCCGTTTTACCATGCGTACCAAATACCACCATATCGGCTTGTACTTCTTTACTTACATTGGAAATAGAAGCTACTAATTTCCCTTCTACTTTTATGGTTTGAACAATGATACCATAGGATTGCTCTAGCTGAGTCCTTAAATCGTTCAATTGAGTTTCAATATAATCATTATTAAAGCTATTCTTTTTCAAAAATGCTAAACTATCAGCATTTATTACATGGAGCAATACGATTCTAGCTCCAATGCTGCGAGCAATTTCTGCCCCATGATTAATAGCATTATTACAGACCTTTGAGAAATCTGTAGGAATTAATATTGTTTTGCTCATGGCTTACTTTTTTTTGATTTTGATTTTTTCTATTTGCTCCGGAGTCCCAAGAATAAAAATTTTAGAATGAGGGATAATTACTGTTTCGGGGCTAGGATTGATGATGAATTCGCCTTCAGGAGTTTTAAATCCAATGATATTAGCTCCTACCATTTGGCGAACTGCCATTTCCATAATGGTTTTATTATGAAACTCGATGGGTAATTCTGCATAATCGATAGCTTCGATAATGGTTTCGGAACCTCCAGTGATGGACAAATGATCGAGAAACTCCAATACATCCCCTCTAGTCACCAACTTGGCCATATGTGCTCCTCCCACTCCCTCAGGCATAACCACATGATCTACACCCGCTACATGAAGCTTTCGCTCAGCACTAGCATTGGAGGCTCTGCTCACAATCGTGATTTTGGGATTAAGAGAACGTGCTGTTAATACTACAAAAAGATTATCGGCATCCACAGGCATAGTAGAAACGATAGATTTAGCAGACTGAATTCCTGCTTGCTCTAGAACTTCATCTTCAGTGGCATCTCCTTCAATAAATTTAACAGGATCTCCAGAATAGTTCATGATAAGTTCATGATTCTGGTCTATAACCACAAAAGGCTGTTTTCTAACTCTAAGCTCATTGGCTACCGTTTGTCCATTTCGTCCAAACCCACAAATTATTACATGGTCTTTCATAGTTTTATTCTTTTTTTTCGATCGAACACCCATCACATCATTAATCTGTAATTCAACCAAATACGAAGTGATAATAGAGATAGCATAAGCGTAATTACCAAAACTAAAAATAATTAAGAATATGGTAAAAATCTTTCCGCCATCTGTTAATTGATGCGGCAAACCAAAGCCCACGGTTGAGATGGTAATTACAGTCAAATAAAGAGAATCTAAAAAGTTATCCTTCTCAATTAACATAAATCCAAAAACGCCAATGGTCATAATGATTGACAAAATGGCCAAGGCCCATAAAACTTTCTTAAGATTGGTATTTTTCAAGCTTTGCTAATAATTAAGTATTTACTGCAATTATAGTGAATATAGCGATTTGATGCAAGAGGAAAGTGAAATTGGAAGATATAATCCTTACACAAAAATAAGATGTGTTTTTTTAAAGATACAAGGTCTTTCTAACAGCTTTAAAAAACAATTTAAATCGCTGATTTAATGATTCTTTAAATTTATCTTAAGCAGTGATAAGGATTGAGAAGAGTCAACCTAAGTGAAAGTAGATTTATAAAAACTCTTTGGATTGCGAAACCTTGCATTCTTTAATATTTAATTGCTAAATACTTTCAATTCAATAATTGAGCAGAATAAATCATGGGAGTGAAAAACAATAGATTTTAACCAATATTGACTTCATCTACAAAGAAGCTCAGCAGCTACTTCAACCTTCTGCATATCCTCCATAACATCGGTGCAAAGGCAACCATAATAATATTGACCAAAATCTAAATCTTGCAGAAACCATCTCTGCCCATTTTGGGAAAATTTTTCATTGCTGGCATCAATTTCGATCTGGTGTAAATAGAATAAGTTAACGCCCAATGCTTTAATAATACTTTCTTTACGTGTCCAATAGCAAAAGAATTTTTGGAGTGGTGACGTAGACTTGTTTATGTTAACCCACTCTTTTGGGGTGAAAAAAGCTTCAAAATCAGAAAGCTTGATTTGCTTGTGCTGTTCAATATCTATACCTATTTGCCCTTGCTCTGCCAATACGCAAACCACCATATTACCCGAATGAGAAATATTAAAGGAGATATCCTCCAAATGTGGTTTGTCATTTTTCAGATAGGTGATATGATCCAATAAATCACCCCTTCCCATTTCCATTAAACCATACTTGAGGAGTAATCGCCCAATGACAAATTGATAGCCATCTGCTTCAAATTTATATCGAAGTGCACGCTGTTGAATAGCTTCAGGCATCCTCTCAATGAGCTCAGCTAAACTATATTTCTCCTGTATCAGCAAGGAGTTGGTATGGTAAATCATGTTCATGAATCATCTAATAACTATCAATGAATAATCAATATCAACGAAAACCATCAAGTATTGAATACTTGATGAGGCAATATTACGATAGAATTCTGGTTTTGTAGTAATTATTAAGTATCTAATGAGCATATCAGTAAACTCACTCTCCGTATCCCACCCAAATATTTCACTCATCACACTCAGTCGTTAATTTAATTTAACACTACACAACTGCCGTATTTTCAGGCTATTGAACTTAATTATACACTATTTTATGTTAAAATAAAGAACCTTGGAAATAAAATCGGAATACTTTCGTTTCTTTGCGGTACTGCGAAGACGAAATAATTACCGTTGGTTTTAAAACTATAATTTAAACATGATTACACGAGAACTCATCATAGAAACAGCAACAAAATCATTCTTAGTGAATGGTGTAAAATCAGTTACCATTGACAAAATAGTTAAGGAATTACACACTTCCAAAAGAACCCTTTATGCTCACTTCAAGGATAAAGTGGAATTGCTTGAAGCTTGTTTGGAGAATTATAATCATAAAGTAAAAGCCGAAAATGAAGCCATTATAGAATCGGCTGATAATGTGATAGAGGCTATGGCCAAATTACATCATCAAATTGTGAGACGCTCCTATGAGGTAAATCCAAACTTCTTTCAGGATGTACAAGCCTTTTACCCTAGCGTATTAAATAATTCATACAAAAGCACTGGAAAATACGCCCATAAACAGATGATTAAATTGGCAACATGGGGTATAGAGGAAGGTATTTTCAGAAGTGATTTAGATATAGAGGTTGTAGGACAAACGGTATTGGTCATGCAGAAATTATTAAAAGACAAAGTGAAATTCCCTATCTCAGAATTTAGTATCGAACGTCTCACATTTGGGACTTTAGTACCATACTTGAGAGGAAATTGCACACTAAAGGGAAGAGAAATATTAGAAATTCAAGAGGAACTTTTTAAAGTTTCCATTTAAAAAATAAAGCTATGAATATTAACAGCTCGCTTCAGAAAACACCAATTGCAGTAATAGGATTATCTACAATTGTAGCAGACGCCCTAAATATTGAGGAATTTTGGACAAATATCATCCAAGGAAAAGACAGTATAACTGATGTACCCAAAAGTCGTTGGGACATAGATGATTATTATGATGCAGACATGACTGCTCCTGATAAAACCTATTGTAAAAGAGGTGGTTTTATTCCTGACATTAATTTTAATCCCATGGAGTTTGGTTTACCACCAAATATTCTTGAAGTAACAGATGCAAGTCAGTTATTGGGTTTGATAGCTGCACGTGATGCACTCAAAGATGCTGGTTATGGTAAAGATTCAGTGAAATTCACAACTGCACTAAAAGCCAAAACTGGTGTTTTACTAGGTGTAGGTGGAGGCCAGAAATTAATTACACCATTAATTTCACGTTTACAATATCCTATCTGGGAAAAAGCTTTGCGTGAAAGCGGTATTGCCGAACAGGATATTCCACACATAGTTGACAAAATGAAAAAAGCCTATATCGGCTGGAATGAGAATTCATTTCCTGGCCTATTGGGTAACGTTATATCGGGTCGTATTACCAATCGTTTCGACCTAGGTGGTATTAACAGCGTTGTAGATGCTGCTTGTGCTGCTTCCTTGAGTGCCATAAAAATGTCCTTGAGTGAATTAGTTGAAGGACGTTGCGACATGATGCTGACTGGTGGTGTTGATACCGACAATTCACCATTTATGTATATGTCGTTTAGTAAAACGCCTGCCTTCTCAAAATCTGGAAATATCAGCCCATTTAGCGATAACGCGGATGGTATGCTGATTGGCGAAGGATTGGGAATGTTGGTATTAAAAAGATTAGAGGATGCTGTGCGTGATGGTGACAGAATTTACGCGACCATTACAGGTGTTGGAACTTCTAGTGATGGCCGTTTCAAATCGGTTTATGCCCCTCGTCCTGCTGGACAAGCCATGGCTGTAGAACGTGCTTATGAAGATGCGGGTTATGCACCCTCAACTGTAGGTTTAATTGAAGCACATGGTACAGGTACTGCTGCTGGTGACCCTGTTGAATTTTCATCCATGCAAATGGTCTTTGGGAAAGACAACCCTCAAAAACAACATATTGCTTTGGGTTCCATCAAATCGCAAGTGGGCCATGCTAAAGCTGCAGCTGGTGCTGTGGGGATGGTAAAAGCGGTATTGGGTTTACACCATAAAGTGTTACCGCCAACAATTAATGTGGAGCAACCCAATTCTAAGTTTGACATTAGTAATTCGGCTATGTATATCAATACAGAAGCTCGTCCATGGTTAAGAAACGGACATCCGCGTCGTGCTGGTGTAAGTGCTTTCGGTTTTGGAGGCATCAATGTTCATATTGCATTAGAAGAATATGCTGGCACAAAGCCTAAGGATTATCGTATACATGAGCCCTATAAATCGGTCTTATTAAGCGCTCAAAATCCTAGTCAATTATTAGAGACTTGTAAAAGCACTTTAGCCAATTTAGAAGGAGAAGAAAGTAAATTGGCTTTCTTAAACCTAACAAAGTCTAGTAAAAATAGCATCGCAGACAAATCCTTTGCTCGCATTGGCTTTGTGGCCCAAGACATTGAAGAATGTATTAGTTTATTCCAAACGAGTATACAAATGCTTCAAAGCAAGCATGAGCAATGGAATCATCCTAAAGGTATTTACTACCGTCCGAATGGTATGGATGCCCAATCGAAAGATGTAGTGGCATTATTTGCAGGACAAGGCGCACAATATGTGGGTATGGGTAAAGAATTAACCAATGCCTTCCCTGAGCTAAATGAAGCTTTTCAGCAGACCGACAAACTTTTTGAGCAAAACGGAGAAGCTGCTTTATCAAAAACCATCTTCCCTATTCCTGTATTCTCGAAAGAAGCAAAAGCAGCTCAACAAAAAACATTAACACAAACGAAATTTGCTCAGCCTGCCATTGGTACCTTGAGCATGGGACAATATAAGATTTTACAAAATGCCGGATTTAAGCCTAGCTTTACTGCCGGACATAGTTTTGGTGAATTAACTGCACTTTGGGCAGGTGGTGTTTATGATGAAAATACCTTTTTAGCATTGGCTAAAACCAGGGGTGCTGTCATGTCGATTGAAAATCCCAATGCAGACAAAGGTTCAATGCTAGCTGTTGAAGCTTCGCAAGAACAGGTGCTACAAGCCATTGCCAATATGCCTGGTGTTAGCATTGCCAACGTGAATTCAATTAGCCAGATTATTCTTGGCGGTAGCACACAAGCCATCCGCATTGCAGAACAACAATTAAAAAATCAGGGCTATGCTGTTATTCCATTACCGGTTTCAGCGGCCTTCCACACTGATTTTGTTAAACATGCACAAGAGCCTTTTGCTGGTTTTATTGCAGCACAGCAGTTTAACACACCGAAAATACCTATTTATTCAAATACATCAGGAAATCAATTCCCAAATGATTCCAATGCAATAAAAGAAATTTTAAAGGGACAGATTCTAAAGCCTGTATTGTTTAAAAATCAAATTGAAAATATTTATAATGCTGGTGGTCGTGTATTTGTAGAGTTCGGACCCAAAGGTGTATTGACCAAATTGGTTGGGAATATCTTAGAAGGGAAAGAACATACAGCCATTGCTATTAATCCAAATGCCAAAAAAGACAGTGATTTACAATTCCGTCAGGCTATTGTACAATTGCATGTTTTGGGATTACAATTATCAAATGTAGATCCCTATTTAAAAGAAGCTGAAGCACCTGCTAAAGCAAGCAAAATGGATGTGATAATTAGTGGTGCTAATTATGTTTCTCCTGCTACGAAAAAAGCTTATTCCGACGTAACGAATAACGGATTTAAAATTTCTGGCAATCAAACACAAGTTATTGAGAAGATTGTTGAAGTGGAAAAGGTCGTAGAAGTTGCAGCTCAAACCACAAACAATCCCTCAAATGAAAACAATGGCGTTTCCGAATTGCTACTTTCTACTTTAGAATCCTTTAAAACCAATCAGGCAAAGTCATTAGAGTTATTTGAGCGTTTTATCAATGATCAAAATACACAAAGTCAGCAGCTGATAGATATTATTGGACAGCAAGTAAATGCAAATTTGCCATTGACTCCTCAAGAGGCAGCTGCACCAACAATTACCGCTCCTGTTATTGAAACAGTAGCTCCTATTCAAGCTGAAGTTCAAGCAGCATCAGAAGCAAACAAAACTACCGCTGATACTACACAATTAGAAAAGATGTTGTTGGAAGTGGTGAGCGAAAAAACAGGTTATCCTGCAGAGATGCTAGAGATGAACATGGATATGGAAGCTGATTTAGGTATTGACTCCATCAAACGTGTGGAGATATTTGGTGCTTTAACCAAACAATATCCTAGCATTGCCGGAATCAACCCTAGCGAATTAACAGAGCTTCGTACTTTGGGAGAAATCGTGAGTTATGTGGCACCTAAAGGTGCTACAGCGGTTGCTATTGAAGGTGTGAATACAACAGCTGCTCCGGTAATTGAAACACCTGCTCCAGTTCAAGCAGTAACTGAAGAAACTCCTCAAGCTAGCAATACTGATTCCACTCAACTTGAAAAGATGCTTTTAGAGGTTGTGAGCGAAAAAACAGGTTATCCTGCTGAGATGCTAGAGATGAACATGGATATGGAAGCTGATTTAGGAATTGATTCTATCAAACGAGTAGAGATATTTGGTGCTTTAACCAAACAATATCCTAGCATGGCCGGAATCAACCCTAGCGAATTAACAGAGCTTCGTACTTTGGGAGAAATCGTGAGTTATGTGGCACCTAAAGGTGCTACAGCGGTTGCTATTGAAGGTGTGAATACAACAGCTGCTCCGGTAATTGAAACACCTGCTCCAGTTCAAGCAGTAACTGAAGAAACTCCTCAAGCTAGCAATACTGATACCACTCAACTTGAAAAGATGCTTTTAGAGGTTGTGAGCGAAAAGACTGGTTATCCAGCAGAGATGCTAGAGATGAACATGGATATGGAAGCTGATTTAGGAATCGATTCCATCAAACGTGTGGAGATATTTGGTGCTTTAACCAAACAATATCCTAGCATGGCTGGAATCAACCCTAGCGAACTAACAGAGCTTCGTACTTTGGGAGAAATCGTGAGTTATGTGGCACCTAAAGGTGCTGCAGCGGTTGCTATTGAAGGTGTGAATACAACAGCTGCTCCGGTAATTGAAACACCTGCTCCAGTTCAAGCAGTAACTGAAGAAACTCCTCAAGCTAGCAATACTGATACCACTCAACTTGAAAAGATGCTTTTAGAGGTTGTGAGCGAAAAAACAGGTTATCCTGCAGAGATGCTAGAG
>NZ_JABKBZ010000227.1:0-866 GCF_013166635.1 Lentimicrobium sp. S6
CTTCTTTTGTTGTAAATCTTTCTTTAAACGTCTGTCTATCAATGTTTTTTAGTATCCTCATCGTTCCTGAATTTGAATACAATTTACAAAATAATATACTCATATACAACTATTTGTGAACTAAATGGGTAACCCTATTAATTTAATCAAACTGGATACTGAAGGTCATATTATTTGGAAGGGTGATTATGCTACCATGGATGATTACCCTGTGATTTGGAATGCCGTGCCTGATAAAATATTAATAAGCGAAGAAAATGATTATTATTTATCTGGGAAGGCTGAATGGCCAATTAATAATGACCCCTCACAAGGTTGGGGTACTCGGTCTTTATTTATAAAGGTTAATCCCAACGGGGAAGAGGAGTGGATATTGCCTTTTGGAATTTATGATAGCCTATATACCCAACCTTGGAGTATTCACAATTTGTCAGAAGGAAATTTTGTAGCTATAGGCAGTAACTATCAAACCCATCACCCTGTTATGATGTATTTTAATGAAAATGGAGAAGAACAATCTTTTGTTTCAAAGCAAATTATGCCTGAGAATTATTTCGCCACTCGATTAGGGGAAGCCATTCAAATAAGTGACACTAGCTTTTTTAGTATTTTTTTATATAAAAATACCTCAGAGGAATACACCTATCATTCTGGATACATTAAATTCGATACGGCTCTAAATATCATAGACTATAAAGAAGATGACAGGTGGACTGGGCCTTCAGATTTAGTACACACTTATAATGACAAAATCGTAACCGTAGGTAGAATGAAAGAGAATAATTCCTCTGGTAAATATGATATTTATATGAGCAAGCGTAATCTGGACTTTACTTATGATACTGTATACCCCAATTGGACAGGGC
>NZ_JABKBZ010000228.1:0-859 GCF_013166635.1 Lentimicrobium sp. S6
GTCATCTCAATGTTGAACTCTACCGTTCTAGTTTGAGTAATACCAGGAGCAATATCGAAGTTATAGTTATAATTTGACCACTCATCGTATCCTGCTTCAATGTGAGGATAGTTTTCACTAGCATCAGTAAGCGTAATAGCAGGGTCATTAGTAGAGATAACTGCAGAAACCACAGTGGCTCTTGCTTCTCCAGAGTTTAATAACTCAATAGGCATTCTAATAGACTCTCCACCTTCGGCTAAATCATCGTCATCAGCACCGGCCTCAAAGAAGTTATGAGCTTGGTATTCTAAGACTGGCATTGGGCTAGCATTATCAGGATAAATGGTTACGATAAAAGTATCAGTCCAAGTGCCTTCATTAGAAGTAATGTCTAAGGTGAATTCCACATCTCTTTCTTGAGTGATTCCTGTTGCAATATCAAAGTTGTAATCGTAATCACACCATTCTTCACCATTGATATTCACTTCCCCATAATTTTCAGAATTATCGGTGATAGTGATATCAGGATCTTGAGTAGAAAGGATAGCTTCAGTACCGGTAGCCATTTGGTTTCCAGAGTTGAATAAGCTTACTGGCATTCTGATGGTTTCTCCACCTTCAGGAAGGTTGTCATCATCTTCGCCAGCAGGGTCGAAGTTGTGAGCAGCATAAGCCAGCTCTGGCATATATACTATATTGTCAGGATGTATTTCAATGGTGAAAACATCAGTCCAAGTACCTTGGTTAGAAGTCATCTCAATGTTGAACTCTACCGTTCTAGTTTGAGTAATACCAGGAGCAATATCGAAGTTATAGTTATAATTTGACCACTCATCGTATCCTGCTTCAATGTGAGGATAGTTTTCACTAGCATCAG